>NZ_JAUBPO010000104.1:0-25763 GCF_036700785.1 Microcoleus sp. S28C3
GTTTTTGGACAAGACTTTTGCTGACACCAAACGTGATGGATACTTTCCTAATTGACATTTTTTGAACCAAATGTGCTATCACTATTTTTTTGCGGAGATCGAGGGAATATGCTTTCATTAGTTTTGAATACAAAATGATATTTTGTTATTATTTATTGTACCAAATTACAGCGGGAACCGCTGTATAAGTTAGTGGCACAATTATCTATCTTTAGCCCTGGGCGCATTAATACATTTATAACCGGGTTTTTTACCCTTGTTAAAGGCTAATTATGCAGTTTGTTTGTCCATCAAACCCGGTTTATGGCAACCCATGCCTCCAGGAGTATATCTTCCTTTACAATGGTGACTTGATTCCGATTTGTGGTATATTTTCTGGGCGAGGGGATTTTTTAGGACAATGTTCGATATGAAACGTTTAAAATTAAAATCAATGCTGGCTGCGGCGATCGCGATCGCCTTTTGCTTAATTGCGATCGCCAGCTACGCGCAAGCCAACAAGACTTTAACACTCGCAACTTCCCCAGACTACCCGCCCTATGAATTTAAAGATACGGCTGTTAGCGGCAACGAAATCATCGGTTTTGACATCGAAATTGCCAAATATATTACTAAAGAATTGGGCTACGAGCTGAAAGTAATTGGCATGGATTTTAACGGCTTAATTCCCGCTTTGCAGGCGGGAAGAGCCGATTTTGTGATGGCTGGAATGACTCCCACAGCAGAAAGGAAAAAAAATGTTAATTTTTCTGACCTTTACTACGAAGCTCAAAATACAATTGTCGCCAATAAAGGCAGCAACTTGACCAAAGCTGAAGATTTAGCGGAGAAAAAAGTAGGCGTTCAACTCGGAAGCATTCAGCAGGAAGCTGTGAAAAAAATGGCCGGGGTGCAACTGGTTCCTCTGAATAGGATTCCTGACATCATTCAAGAAATTAAATCAAATCGGCTCGCGGCGGGAGTGATTGAGGATACTGTCGCTACGGGTTATGCCGCAGCGAACCCGGACTTGGAATTTAACACAATCCCGAATACTGAAGAAAGCGGTTCGGCGATCGCCTTTGGCAAAGGTTCGAGATTAGTTCCAGAATTCAACCGAGTCCTCCAACAAATGAAAGCCAGCGGTCAAATTAAGGAACTAGCTACTAAGTGGTTTTCTCGACCAATTCCACAAGAACCTGCTCAAGCAAATCAGCCTCCGGTAGCGCCCAAGTTCGGGTTAGATTTTGGCAAAATCTTGCCGAGTTTGCCTTATATTTTGTCCGGGATTGGGGTAACTCTAACTTTTACCTTGCTGTCGGCATTTCTCGGATTTCTCTGGGGAATCGTCCTGTCTCTGTTTAAGATTTCTAGCATTAAACCGCTGTTCTGGTTTGCCACTGCTTACACCTCAATTTTTCGCGGAACACCGCTAATTTTGCAGTTGACTTTAGTTTATTTTGCAACGCCGCAGCTTACGGGCTATAATATATCTGCCCTGCAAGCTGGCGTGATTACTTTTTTCCTGAATTCTGGGGCTTATATTTCCGAAACAATCCGCGCCGGAATTCAAGCCGTAGATAAAGGTCAAAAAGAAGCCGCAGAATCGCTTGGTGTTCCCTACAAACTGATGATGGGGGATATTATCTTGCCGCAAGCGTTGAAAAATATTTTGCCTGCATTGGTGAATGAAAGTATTGCTTTGCTGAAGGATTCAGCTTTAGTTTCAGTAATTGGCGTAGAAGACTTGCTGCGCCGGGCTACAATTGTGGGAGCAGAAAAGTATATTTACTTTGAACCTTTGATATTTGTCGGCGCAATTTATTATTTGATGGTGCTTAGTTTAACTTGGGGGGCCAATGTACTCGAACGCAGACTCCAAACTAGCAGTTAAGGTCGATCGCCTGTATAAATCTTTTGGAAATCTGAAGGTTTTGCGCGAGATAACTACTGAGATTCATCAAGGAGAAGTGATTGCCATTATCGGCCCTTCGGGGTGCGGCAAGTCTACTTTTTTGCGGTGTTTGAATTTACTGGAAATTCCGACTTCGGGAAAGATCTACATTGACGGGGTGGATATTACTTTGCCGAAGGCAGATATTATGAAAATCCGCCAGAAAGTGGGGATGGTTTTTCAGCATTTCCACTTGTTCCCGCACATGACTGTGCTGCAAAATGTGATGTATGCGCCTGTAAAGGTGAAGCAGGTGGCTAAGGATGAGGCGCGTCTGAAGGGGTTAGAATTGCTGGAAAAAGTGGGTTTGTCAGATAAGGCTGAGGTTTATCCTTCTAAGCTTTCGGGGGGACAAAAACAGCGGGTGGCGATCGCCCGCTGTTTGGCTATGGAACCGGAAATTTTGTTGATGGACGAACCGACTTCTGCACTCGATCCAGAAATGGTTAAAGAAGTGTTAGATGTAATGAAAGCTTTGACAAAAACGGGAATTACGATGGCGATTGTAACTCACGAAATGGGTTTTGCGCGGGAAGTCGCCCACCGGATATTGTTTCTGGATGGTGGAAAGGTGGCGGAAGATGTGCCGCCGCAGGAGTTTTTTAATAACCCGAAGTGCGATCGCGCTAAGCAATTTCTGGAAAAAATGCTTTAATTCATATAATAATTAGAATTTTTAACCGCAGAGGAGACAGAGTTAGAGGAGAAAGAGACAGTTGCGGTAGAGTGCGTCAGGTTGGAGATGCTCGATAGCCACGGAAAGTATAATAATGTCGATCCGATGATTAACTTGGTAATTCTGTTAGAAACAGGAGAGAATTCTTTGAATCACCTGGGTATTAAAATCTTTTGGAAAGCGGTTTCTTTCCTGAGCGTGATCGAGAAAGAAAGTCTTGGGATAATAAGCAAGATTGGCTTCCATCTCGCTAATCTTTTCTAATAAGGGTTCGATCCGATCGATTTTGTCGGGATGGCGATGTTGGATGAGAGTCGCAGCATTCCTAAAATGCCGCCCCTCATCCTGCGTCACCAAATGTCCTACGCGAGCAAAGCCGTTCCCATAGTGTTGGTAGAATTCCTTAATATCCCGGTGATAAGACCACACGGAACCCATTTCGTCAAACATTAAACCAACTAGAATGGTGAATTCGTTCTCAATCAGAAACGAGATCGGTTCGAGTTCATGCACCCGACTCTGGTTTTTTTGGTCGATCGCCTCTGGGGACAAACCTGATACCATGTGATAGACCTTACGTAGAGCAACGTAGTGCCGTAATTCGTCTTGCAGCCAAAGTTCGATCGCACTCATGAATTCTAACGAGAACTCCGAACTGCGAGATAGCAGATGCTCGTAGAGTGGCTGACTGTCTCCCTCAGAGAACACATCTCGGCTGAGGAGATCCATAAATCCAGCCTGAATTGTAGGCGCGACTTCGGGAATTTTCAACTCATCGGCAATAAATTCATCTACACTCCACTCACTGCTAAGAATCGGAATTCCCCGGACATCATGAGTTTGTAATTTCATAGTTTTTCTGATTAGAAGTTAAGTATTTACCAGACGATCGCTCACGATATGCGGAACGATTAAGCAATGTCGTCCGGTGATCGGATTGGTATCTCCGCGCAATACGATGCCGGATGGAGTATCGCCGACAATCCAGGAACCTACGACGAAGTGATAGCCAAAATATTCAGGCAAGGGTTGATAGGACTGAATAATGAATCCTTCGCGATCGTAGCCCATCGCCTCGCGGGTATGAACGGCTCCGGCAACAAAATCGCCTGTTTCAATAGAAACCCCAACACCTTCTAGACCGACGAGGGGCTTTTTGACGTGCATTTGGGTCAGTAATGCTGTGGATTCGATCGAGATAGTATCTGTGAAGAAAGTGGGTAGCAAGAATTGAGCGTACACTGGGTGGTTGCCAAATAATTCCCACATCCACACCATCGATCCTTTATTGCTTAAAATCTGTTTCCACAGCGGTTCAATGATTTTCACGTCCCCTGCTATCAGGCGCGATGCTAGGGCTTCATCTGCGTTAAAGGATTCGCTTGCGATTTGCAAATCCAGCCAATCGACAATTTTCCACAGCCGCAATATCCGATTGTTGAATTGATCGACAAAAAATCCTTCTTCATCCACGCCCAGATGGTTGCGCAATCCTACAAGTTGGGTAAAAAAGCGATCGTTTCCCAATTCTTGATTAATAATTTCGACCAGTTGTCCTGCCATCTCGGTATCTTCTGACAGATGCTCGTCAATTAACAAGCTCAGGCCGAACTGCTTTAAATCATAATGACGACTTAGAGTGCGGAATCGACCCGCAACTTCGTCCCAAAAATTGTTGAACTGATTGGCATCGTTGGGAAGCGATCGCAAATCTCGGCTGGTTTTTTTCATGTCATCTAACCACAGCCATTGATAGACTGTTTCTGCACCCAAGAGAGGAGTTTCGCCGTTGATTTCTAGAAGGCTAATTTTTCCATCTTCAGTGACGGCAAGATCGAAACGGGTATAAAGAGACATATCTTCTGCTTCGTCAACCCGATCCCACGAAACCTGAATTGCTTCCCAGAAAGCAGGGGGAATAGCGAGTTTTTTCATCCGATTTTCTAGGCCATCAGCGGTAAAAAACCAGTCCAAAAACTCCCGACACATATCCCAAAGAGCCTCAGTAGCATCCCAGATCCTCGCCTCTTCCTGGCGCGAAAACATCACCCCAAAGGGACGGTCTAAGGCTTCTGCCCAGTAGCGTTGGTTGATGTCTGCAAGAGGCTGACATTGGTAGGCGTTATCTAATACGTGCTGCTGCCAGTTGCGTCGTCGCTGAAACAAAAAGGGATACATGGATGAAGCGCCTTGCTAGTGGTGTGGAACTCAAGGATCTACAAAAACAGACAAAAGAACTAGAGAAAAAATAGTTGTGGGATGAATCGCCGCTCAAAAATGCTTGCATCATATCTATTCCGGCTGCGCCGGAATGATATCAAATCCGCGCTTCATCGTCGGGCGTAAAGTCGAATCCCGAGGCCAACAAATAATTCGCGCAATATTCATTTTTTTGACCCCTCCTTCTACAGTCAACAGTCAACAGTCAACAATGCGGACGGTGCAACCGGAATCGATATCACTTGCCTCCGCTTCCCAAAGGAGCCGTGGAGCGGACAGCATTACCAAAGCTCCCTCGTCCCTTGATGGTTCCCTGAGCTGCGTGGCCTGGGGGGCGATTTGGGGTGTCGCGACTGGAGAAAAAGTAGGGAGAATCTAGCGGTATGCCCTGTAGGGGACGAGTAATCTGGGTTCTCTCTGGAGTTACAATTCCGATGTTGGAGCGATAAACGGGTTGCACTGGATAAACCGTGTAGGAGCCGCTGGAGCCGCCGTTGACCACTGTTGGAGGGGCATCATCATCGACATCATCGGTGAAATAGAAGCCGCCGAAGTCTGGTCGCCATCCGGGGGTAGCAACGCTGGAATTCGATACCTGCGAGCAAATGCTTGCTGTGTCTTCTTGGCATTCTGGCTGCGTGCGATACACGGGCGTAATGCGTTCGTATTCCTGCATGGCGTACCGGAACTGGGCCTGACACTGCTCTTTTGTGAACCCGTTGCTTTGGTTCGTCGCATCTACAATACATTGCTGTTCGGATTCGTAGTAGCGTACTTCGTTGGGTTGCTGCAACATGGTATAAGCAAGATAGCCTAATCCACTGATCCCCAGTACACCTGATGTAATTAGAAGGTAACGAATTGTTGTCGTTCTATTGTTGTTATGAGTCATGGCTAACCGGAGGTTCGAGTCATTATTTCAAAGAACCTGTAATGTGATGAATTGGCTGCCACTGAGATGATTGGATTTACACTGTCAGCCAAAGTTCAAGTAATTTACCTAAGTCTGTGAGTTGGCACTCAGGACTTTGATTATAGCTTTTACTACATTGCCAGATTCAGGGATTTCTCGAACTAAGGCCCAGGTTTATCCTTCTAAGCTTTCGGGGGGACAAAAACAGCGGGTGGCGATCGCTCGCTGTTTGGCTATGGAACCGGAAATTTTGTTGATGGACGAACCGACTTCTGCACTCGATCCTGAAATGGTTAAAGAAGTTTTAGATGTGATGAAAGCTTTGACGAAAACTGGAATTACAATGGCAATTGTAACTCACGAAATGGGTTTTGCGCGGGAAGTCACCCACCGGATTTTGTTTTTGGCGTTGCTGATTTAAGGTATGAAGGGCAAATATGCAAGTCAGAGAAACCAGTATCTACAAAACTTCGGGATTTTCAAGTTATTTTTTTCATACCCTGATTAAGCAACGCCAGCCTGTTTAAATGAAAGTGAAATCACTGGCGCTTATTATGCTAGCAGAAACTCCGTTTAAAGCAGCTATAATTTCTCCTGTTTTCCCAAACTGAATCAAGGTTGCACCGCTATTTTCAGTAACAGTTAGTTGCTCGAATGTCAAGCCATTAGCTAGCATCAGCAAATCTTTTCCAGCTTCAAAATCGGCAATAATATAGATACCAGAATTGGCAGACAGTAAAAAGCGATCGCTTCCAGCACCTCCAATTAAACAATCATCCCCCAAACCGCCCATCAGAGTATCATTACCTTTGCCACCAATCAAAGTATCATTTCCCTCGCACCCGTCTAGCAAATCATTGCCAGCACCTCCACTCAGATAATTATTGCCAGCACCTCCGCAGAGGGTATCATTACCATAATCGCCGTAGAGAGAATCCTCGCCTTCGCTGCCAAAGATTATATCATTTCCCTTGCCTCCAAATGCGAGATTGCTGCCTTTGCCACCGTCGATAAAATCATCACCTTCACAGCCCAAAATTAAGTCGTTGTCTTCTTTACCATTTATTGAATCATTGCCGCGATTTCCGAAGATGATATCTTCGCCTTCATGGCCAAGGATGATGTCATTACTTTTGCCGCCAAAAAGGATATCATCTCCCTTGTTGCCGTCAATAAAATCATTGCCTCGGTTGCCGTAAAGGAGGTCGTTGCCTTCACCGCCGTAGAGGTTATCATCGCCTAAATCCGCATCAAAAATATTCCGATTTGGACTGCCGTAAAAAGCATCATTTTTTGACGTGCCAAACTGAATTTCCTCGCTACCATTGCCGTTGATAATGTTGTCAGCTTGGTTTGGGCGATCGGCTTTTGGATACTCAATAGTATTGCAAATGCAATCAGTATCACTTCCTGGTGTAACCACGGGTACTGATGGTGTTGGGGTCGGTGTTGGGGTCGGAGTTTCCGCAGGCGTCGGCGTTGGTGTTGGCGTCGGTGTTGGGGTCGGAGTTTCCCCAGGCGTTGGTGTTGGTGTCGGAGTCGGTGTCGGAGTTTCCGCAGGAGTCGGAGTTGGCGTCGGATTTTCTGCTGGAGTCGGCGTCGGAGTAGAAGTTTGCGCAGGCGTCGGTGGAGTTGGCGTCGGAGTTTCCGCAGGAGTCGGCGTCGGCGTCGGTGGAGTTGGCGTCGGAGTTTCCGCAGGAGTCGGCGTTGGTGGAGTCGGCGTCGGAGTTTCCGCAGGAGTCGGCGTTGGTGGAGTTGGCGTCGGAGTTTCCGCAGGAGTCGGAGTTGGCGTCGGTGGAGTCGGCGTCGGAGTTTCCGCAGGAGTCGGCGTTGGTGGAGTTGGGGTCGGAGTTTCCGCAGGAGTCGGAGTTGGCGTTGGTGGAGTCGGCGTCGGAGTTTCCGCAGGAGTCGGCGTTGGAATCGGCGTTGGAGTCGGCGTCGGTGGAGTTGGCGTCGGAGTCGGAGTTGGCGTCGGTGGAGTTGGCGTTGGTGGAGTTGGCGTCGGTGGAGTTGGCGTCGGTGGAGTTGGCGTTGGTGGAGTTGGTGTCGGAGGTAGTGGGTTGACGGTAATATCCACACGATCGGTATCGGTTTGAGCACCGCCTAATTCTGGAGATCCGCGATCGTTTGTCGTCAAAGTCAGCGTATCGGTGCCACTAAAGTTCAGATTCGGCGTATAAGTTAAACCCTCTAAAGCAGCATTAATATCAGCCTTTTTTCCGGTATAAATTAGGCTGTTGCTGCCATTCCCCGATCCGGTAACTCCCGTCAGCGATTTGAGTGTAAGAGTGCCGCTGGTAACGCTGAGATTAACTTCCACCGACTCGCTATCTGCATCCGATACAGAGATACTATTGCCGTTGCTAGCAGAGAAGATGCGAGGAGTATTTTGAGTCGTCGCTTCTTTGCCAATATCAGTCGAAATGTCTACACTCCAACTGGCAATATTTCCTGGAGTAGTAGCATTGGAAGCTTTACTATTCTCTTGGTTGGCATCAACTGCATACAATTTCCAAGTGCCGTTGGGGTTAGTTTTATTAAAAACAGAAAGAGTCGAACCGTAAGGCCCTTCTGGTGCCCCTGTCGGTGTTGGCGTTGGCGTATCGTTATACAAAAAGGGATAAACATCAAGAAAACCGCTCAGTGAATAGTTGGTCGGTTTGTAAGCTCCTGAAGCGATAGTTGGTACTGTAACAACAGGAAAACTAGAAAGAAAAGAGGCTGCATTATCATCCAACTTCAGCGTGACGTTGTTGAGTGGTTCAGATGGAACGTGAGACATTAACACCACATTTTGTCCTTCGGGCCCAACTAGCAAGAGGTTGATGTTCTGCGGTCCACCATTGGCAGAGTTAGAAGTTTGAACATTGTTGAGAGTGATGGTAACGCTGTCTACTTTTCCTGTTACACCTGAAACGTCAATAGCAGACGGATAGGGTGTCGCTAAAACGTTATATACGAAGTCTCCGCTGTTGATGGTAATGTTATTCGGGTTAGTTGTAGTGGTTGTGGTTCTTCCCGGTATTGAATTAATAGGAGATTGATTGCGACGAGAAAATTCCGAGGTATCCCCTGTGGTTTTATTAGTAGCAGTAGCAGCTAGAATCGGTTTGCCTGCTACTGGAGTGTAGGCGAAGTTGATATTACCATTGCCAGCGCTATCTGTAGTAACGTCTTGGAAGCCGAGGAAAGTTTGACCTTGACCTGCGCCTGCGGGGTCATAACTGGTATTTGCAAAAAATTCTACGCGGAAATTGGCATTAGGAGTGCTGTTGAGAATGCCGCTAACTGTGTTGCCGCTAACTGAGGTCAGAACCGGGTAATTTTGCAGGTTGTTGCTGCCTGTATCGGCGTCGCCTAAATCGTTGGAAGTGACACCATTATTACCGATTAAGTCAATTCCTAATCGTTTGTTGTTAAAAATGCTATTGCCTTGAATAGTGTTACTGGTGGCATTTTTACTAGCAACCTCCATACCGCTGCGATTATTGTTAGCAATGATATTACCTTCTCCAGGTGCAGTGCCGCCGATAGTATTATTCGAGTTTTGGCCTAAGATAAAAATGCCATCACCCTTGTTACCTAAAGCTATTGTCCCCGTGGCATCAGTCCCGATGTAATTGCCAGTAATTTTGGTGTTGGTGACTCCCCCTGACCCTGGTCCAGCAATAAATATACCCCCAATACCTTCGTTGCCAGAAATGACGTTGCGCGAGATAATATTGCCTGTTATGGGGGTGACATTAGGAGGATTGTTTTGAGTGTAACTTTGGATTCTGATCCCAGCTAAAGTGTTGGCTACAGCAGTCGTACCGCTAATATCAGTACCAATGTAGTTGTCTTGGATGGTATTGTTGTTAGTCTGTACTCCAATGCCGTGACCTAAGCCGGAATTTCCGCCCTTTCCAAATCCGTTAATAACCAATCCTTGAATGGTACTGCCACTGGAATCTTCTGCGCCACCAAAAGGGCTTTTGCCTAAATCTAAACCATTAATATAAATATAATTGGCAGATGAGGCTGGTTGTTGTACTAAACTGCCATTTAGTTCAATTATCGGTTTTCCAGCATATCCAGGTTGAGATTTGCCATTGATAATAACTGGGCTGGTGATGACAGGTAAGGCTTGATTAAGGGTAATGGTATAAGGGCCAGTGCCGGGAATGTTAAAGTTAATTGTGTCTAATCCGGGATTGGAATTGGCTTGTTCGATCGCATTTCGCAGAGAACCCGTAGCGCCATCTAAAGTATCAGTAACACTATAGGTAGTCAAAACAGACGCGTAATTTTGCATCGCGTTTGACTCGAATGCTAGGGGCGATTTAATGTTGCCGATTTTTTCTTCTAGTTCCCAATTCCCTCCTAATTTTGCAGTCCCTGTGAGATGCTTGGATGCGGCGATATTTGCACCAGTGAGGGATGCAATGCGGTGGAGTAAGTGCTTACCATCTACGACTTGTTCATCCAGTCCGCTGGAGGTTTCAATTCTCGTTTCACCAAAGTATTCTAAGGCTAGTTCGCCCTTGATTCCGCCGGGGGTTTCAACCCCCGTCTCATAGCAAAAGTCCTCTAAAGAGGACTGTTTAATGAAATTGTTTTTAGTCGGTTTCAACCGACTTTCGCTTTGAGACAGGGAATTTATTCCCTGGCGGACTTTCTGACAAGGGCGGGATGCTGCTACATTGCAGCCGTAAATCAGGATGTCTGCATCAATTGTTAAAGCGCGTCGCCATTGCTGAAATTGCTGGCTATAAGCTTCTAGGTTATCAACAGACAGTCTGGTTTCACCGAGTTGCAAGCTTCCCGGTTCGCCGTGGGAAACTAGATGAATGCTGTCAATATTAGTACGATTAGCTAGCACTTCGCTAATTTGTTCGACTCCATCTCTGTGAGAGTCGATAACTATTGCTTCTACTCCCCATTTCACTCCATCTAGAAGTGTTTGATACTCTGCTACTGCCGCATCGATAAATACTATTGTACTGGGGTTATGGGTACGATCGCTCTTTTCCCCAAAACTCCCATTGCTCGTGTTAATTTGATTCGGAAGTTCGATCGCTCCTGCTGATAAAACTGGTATCATGGCTGTGTACCCTATAGCCTAAAGTTAACAATTTTTCATAAATTCAGGACAAGCACACCGGAACTAAAAAAAACCGTTTTTTTCACAGTAGAAATACCTAAAATTTTGGATTTTATGATAGCAACTCGGTTTGTTGGCAGGTCTTAAATTTATTGATTCAGACTCTATTGTTTGTGGCTTTTTTTCTTAGTAGCCTAAACAAATGAGTTGAGATTTTTTTTATTACGTCAACTATACCCAGCATACGTACGTATGCAAAAAATCTTAATAAAAATACATATTTTCGACTCCTCCTAATCGGGGGAAGTCCGCTAGCCTCATATATTTTCCCACTCACTTACTGCGCCGATCGCGCTGCCGATCGAGCTTCGCTAAAAATGCACCGGAAACATCCGCCAGAATGCTAATTATCCGATACAAAGCCACCGCACTCAAAATTATACCCGTAGAAAAGCGATCGGACAGCAGGGCGATCGCCGTTGCTTCAAATACTCCCATTCCCCCCGGTGCTCCGGGTACGACTAAACCGACAACAAACGCAAAACAAAAAGCACCGAACAAGTTGGGAATATTGCTAAAGTTCACCGGAGTTAAAGCCGTTACAGTTAGCAAAAATCCGCAGCCCCGCAATCCGATAAAACACATTTGTCCGATTAACGGCACTAAAGGATAGCGTTTTATTGGCAAATTAATTTTGCGGCGTGACTTGACATTCGATGTTTTTTTAGCTATATTTGAAGTAGACTCTGTAGGAATATTTAGTCCCTCGCCGGCAGCCTCCCCAGTCTTTGAATTTTCCCCATTATTCTTTGATAACTTCAACCGCTCTACAAACAGAACGATCGGATTTAAAATTCGGGGATGAATCGCCGTCAAAATAGCAGCACAACCGACAAGCCGCAACAACCAATTGATTTTATCAAAACAAATCAACCCAATCAGCACGCCAGCAGAAGCCATCAGCAGCGGTTCCAGCAACACGCTGAGAGTAGCAGCTTTCGGAAAAATACCAGCCTTTTTTGCGTCCAATATTCGACCCCAAAAATGCCAAATATTCCCCGGTAAATACTTGGCAATATTAGTTTTGAGAAAAACTTGAATTGCCCAGGCGGCAGTTACAGGTTGGCGGAATTCCCGCAAAATCAACATCCACACCCAGCCGACAAAAATTAGAGAAAATAAAGTGACGCCAAGGGCGATCGCCAGCAACGGAAAACTTTCGGCTCGAATTTGGATATTCGCGACTTCTCGCCAGTGAGTTAAAAAAGCTTTGGCAATAAATAAAAACGTCCCGCCCAAAATCACATAGCGCAAATAAGGCTTTAAATGCGATTTCGCGAGATTTAAAAAATTCTTAATTCGATGCAAGTGTTGTTTTCCCATTTTCCGATCCCGATTTTGAATTTGGGATGACTGCTTTCTTAACCACTATTTCATATTTCAATACTCCAGACTGTTTTTTTTGAACGTTGGAAGCATTGATATTTCGTTCCCGCTTGAACCCTGGAACCCGCATTTTCTCGTTTACCAGCACCTCATATCGAAATTTTGTCCCGACTATTGATATTTAAACTTTAAAATTTAGAGAGCTCGTATTTAAGGAGTATATTTTTATGGTCGGCCCGACTTCTGATGGTCTTTCGTATCTTTTAGACGATAGCCCCAATAGTTTAACTTTAACACCAGGCTTTTTGACTCCTTATCCTAACGGACTTTTTGCCCTCGAAGGCAACGATTTTATTGTGGGTGCGTCGGATGCCGATCGCATCAGCGGTGATAATGGTAACGATCGCATTCTCGGCGCTGGCAATTCCGATACCCTGTTCGGGGGTGCGGACAACGATTTGCTAAACGGCGGTGTCAACAGCGACATCCTGTTTGGCGATGCCGGCAGCGATACCTTGCAGGGAGGTAAGGGAGAGGACGGCCTCAACGGCGGCGGCGGCAGCGACGTTTTAGTGGGCGATGGGGGCAAAGATACGCTGACAGGGGGTTTGGGCCCAGATACCTTTGTCCTCCGCAGCAACTCCGCAGTCTCCGATCCGGCGACAGCAGACATTATTACTGACTTTAACAGTTTTGTGGATTCGATCGGACTGACTGACAATCTTACCGAAGCTGACTTGATTCTCGAAGAAATCTCGATCGCCCCGGGTATTTCCAATACATTAATTAAAATTCGCCAATCCAATGCTATTTTAGGCTTGGTAGCCAACGCATCTCCACAAGACCTCGCCAGTACATTCATCTCTGCAACTACCGTATTGGGCAACCAACTGGATCAAGCTCGCGATTTAGGCGTTTTGGGCGGCACTCAAACGATCGCAGACTCGGTTAGCAACGCCCGGCCAGACGGTCTTTACCGCTTTACTTTGCCTGCAACTAGCGACTTTAAATTAACTGTCAGCGGTTTGACGGCGGATGTTGACGTTGCTGTGATTAAAGATATTAACGGCGACAATTCTATTGACTTTACCGATATTATTGCTGCTTCTCAAGAACCGGATTTATCGCCGGAGTCGATCGACCTCAACGCTTTGGCAGCAGGCACTTACTTTGTCCGAGTTTATCAATACCAAGGCAGTACAAACTTTAACCTAAATCTGTCTGCAACTCCTGCAACTGTTTCTCCTAACAATCCGAGCAACTTGCAGGGTTTTGACTCTCGTTTTGGGTTCGGTTTGGTGAATGCAGCGGCGGCAGTTGCTAAAGCTCAAGGTACTGCAACTTTTCCTGATGTTCCCGACTTGGGCGGCGACGAGTGGGGCAGAGATTTAATTAAAGCTCCAGAAGTTTGGGCCCAGGGTTTTACTGGAGACGGAATTGTGGTGGCAGTTATCGACAGCGGAGTTGACTACAATCACCCGGATTTGACGGGGAATATTTGGAGCAATGCGGGAGAAAGCGGTGTTGACGTGGCCGGTCGCAATAAAGCTAGCAACGGGGTTGATGATGACAACAATGGCTTTGTTGACGATTTCCGGGGTTGGGATTTTGTCAACAGCGATAATGACCCGATGGATGATAACAGTCACGGCACTCATATATCGGGTTTAGTTGCTGCGAAAAAAGATGGGGTTGGGATTACTGGAACGGCTCCAACTGCGAAGATTATGCCTGTGAAAATACTCGATGAGGAGGGGGTGGGGAAAATTAGGGATGAAATTAATGCGATTAATTATGCGGTGGCAAATGGAGCTAAGATAATTAATGTGAGTTTGGGCGGTCTCCAGTTGAATGAAGAAGAATTGGATGCTATTCGAGTCGCTGAAGCTCAAGGGGCGATCGTGATTTCGGCGGCGGGAAATGATGCTCGCCCGGAGGTGGATTATCCGGCTAGGTTTGCCAATGAGGTAGGAATTGCTGTCGGTGCTGTTAGCCGGAACGGCTTGTTTGCAGATTATTCTAACCGGGCGGGTGCGCAGGCAATTAATTATTTTGTTGCTCCGGGCGGCGACGGTGGCACGGCTGATTCTGGTGACGTTTATTCAACTGTGCCGCTTTCTGAACCGGGGATTCCCTATCAATATTTTGCGGGTACTTCAATGGCTGTGCCGCAGGTAGCTGGGGTGATAGCTTTGATGTTGCAAGCTAATCCGAATCTGAGTCCTGCTGAAATTAAGAGGATTCTTGCGGAAACTGCCAATCGAGCTGTTTGAATTTGATTTTGTGCGATCGATCTACAATCCTCAATCTTATACCAATTATTAACAGTAGGGACACGCAATGCCGTGTCCTACTCCGCGCGTCGGACACGGCATTGCCGTGTCCCTACTTTTGGGAATTGGTATTAAAAATTGGCGGCGTAACTTAAATCAAATTGGCGGCACAGGGTGATGCAGCAGTAGTTTGGTCGATCGAATACTAAATCGTAATTCATCTCGCCGTCTATTTTGGTGATGGGCTGCTTTAAGGGGATGCCCTGAATGTCGTATTGGCGGCGTTCTAAGGCACTCCATTCGATAATTTTGATGTCGATTTGGTTTTGCAACTCAGTTGCGATCAGATATAGTTGCATCTTGTCTTCAACTTTCCCTGTCAGGGGGATTTTTATTAACACTGACTGGGTGACGATGGGTTTTTGGTCGTTGGGATGTTTCTGGGTATGGCAGCTTTTGAGTTCTATATCATAAGGTTCTACCTTGAATTTCTCTCCGCTGGCGATCGCAGACGAGTGCAAGTCTTTCAGGCACTTCTCTAGGTGAGGAATTAGCCCTAAGTCTGGATCGCACAGCAGTTTGCGAATATTCGAGGTTTCAGTGACTGTCATTGTAGATTTTTTATGTTATTTTTTGCTTCTTAACTTCTAGCTTAACGCGAAAAACAACCCCATTGAACTATACTTGCGACATACTTCCAAAAAACCATTTTCTGGGCAGTAGGTCTCGGTAAATAAGACATTTTTTGCCTTAATTTTTTAGGTTATTTTTTGGTAATTTTCCAGAGATTGAGCTCAACATTAGCGTCAGCGGGATCTATTTGATAGTTTTGTTGCTGAATTGCCGATCGCAAAGTTGAGGACGGTCTGTATAAAAACAAATCGCTGAAACCATCGGGAATTTTCGAGGGTTGCGGTTTTTTGAGTGCCAATTTTCGATTTTTGTAGCAAGAAGTGTAACAGCGGGGTTCTATTAGCAGTTTTACTTTTGGTTTTAGGTGATAACTTAAAGGCATCATATATGCGATCGGGGCATCGCTGATAATTAGGGGATTGCTGGCTTGATTTACAGTCTCAGCTACTTGTAATTCGGCTCGAAGCCAGCCGCTGCCTTTATTCCACCAAGTGTCTCTTTGAGAACTAACTCCACCGGATATAAGACCTGCGGCAAACAGTGCAACTATAACTATTCTCCACAGTTTTTGCTGTTTGAAGTTATCCAAATTGTTACTAATTTTCGCAGACAGTAGGTAAGCCACTGCTAGCTGAATTCCCACATAACAAGGAACTAAATATCGCGGATTTGCCGATCGCCTCCCACCTTTCATTATATCAGGTACTGCTAAAAACAAAGCTGTTGTTGCAATTAATAACAATACTATCAACCACACTCTCTTTGGTGTATGTCGGCACAGAAAATAAAGGGCATAGCCGACTAAAGCTAAAATCATTATGCCAACTGGGATTAGCAAGGCTAGTTGTGTGGCGTTGGCAGTTCCATCAATGCCAATATCAAAAAATGCTATGGTGACGGAACCAATCCACCTGCTGACTAATCTTAAGAAATTGGTCTGTTCTGCCCATGCTGTTGTGCTTCTAATTTGATTGAAGTTTTCAACAGTATTTATGAGGGAAGGCATGAAGCCGATTAAGGCGATTAAAGCTGCTACATAATAGGCAATGAATGTTTTAACATCGCGCCAGTTGGCAATGACAGCGACGTAGATTGCGTGGGCGGCGGCGACACAGACAAATAACAAGTGGGTGTACAATCCCAGTGTTGCTGTGCCTGCATAAAGCGCCCAGGCAAGAACCAGGGCGACAGGATTTTGATTTTCGTCAGGGCGCATTGCTCGCAGCAAGGCTGCACTGGATAAAATAGTAGTTACTGTCCACAAACTGTACTGTCTTGCTTCTTGGGCAAACAAGATGTGGTAGGGAGAAATTGCGAAAATTGCGATCGCCATCCACGCCACTGTTGAAGATTCAAATAACTCCCAAGCCAGCCAATAAATTGCGGGAAATACTAACAAGCTAATGACGGCGGCCAAACTTCTCATTGCTGCAACGGAACTGCCGAACCACTGCGCCCAATATCGCGCTAGTACGTAATACAGCGGCGGGTGTTGGGGGTCTTCTGTTGCTAAAGAATTCAGGGTATCGCTTAAAGTTTTTTCGGAATTTAGCTGCTGATATTTTTGTATATCTGAGGGCGAGGTTATTTTCTGGTACGAAATTTGTTTGATTATTTCGGCTTCGGTGTAGCCAGAAACTCTCAAAGAAGTATATGTTTCGTCGAGCCAGTAAAATTTGCGATCGAGATTGGCGAACCGAAATAAAATGCCGATTACTAATACGGCTATAATTAAAAATCGCAGCCACTTGTCAAGTGAAGGGTTTTGAAAATTTAGCCGATCGCTATCTTTCGTAGATTCCATTTTATAACTAGCTCATATCGCAGAAATTTTTTCTGTTACCCCACCCGTAAGGTGCGCATTGCGCACCCTACCAACTTAACAGCCAAAGTGAGGACTTCAGTCCTCACTGCCAACAAAGGAATGATTAATCATCCACTCCTTCAATCGGTGCAAAACCCTGCCGCTGAATATTTTCAGTTATGGTGCGGGGTTCGAGAAATTGCAGCAAATAATCCGGCCCGCCAGCTTTAGAACCAACTCCCGAAAGTTTGAATCCTCCGAAAGGTTGCCGCGATACCACAGCGCCGGTAATTCCGCGATTGATGTACAGATTTCCGACTTCAAAATCGGATGCGGCTCGATCGATATGCGAAGGCGTGCGAGAATACAATCCGCCGGTTAAAGCAAAATTCGTACCGTTAGCAATAACAATCGCTTCGCTGAAATTTTTTGCCCGAATCACCGACAAAACTGGGCCGAAAATTTCTTCTTGGGCGAGAGTTGCTGTCGGCGATACTTCCGTAACAATGACTGGGCCGACAAAATAACCGGTTTCCGGTGCCGGCATTTCTAAAGCTATCTTAGCTTCGGCGCGACCTTTTTCGATGTATTCGCGGATGCGCGAATGGGCATTTGCATCGATCACAGGGCCGACTTGAGTGCCGGGATTTTCTGCAGGGCCGACATTGAGCGATCGCGTCGCTTCTACCAATCTTGCCACAAAATTATCGTACACCGATTCGACTACAATTACTCGCGAACAAGCGGAACACTTTTGGCCACTGTATCCAAATGCCGAATAAACTACGCCTGCAACTGCTTGGTCTAAATCCGCACTTTCATCGACAATAATTGCATTCTTGCCGCCCATTTCCGCAATTACTCGTTTCAGGTGTTTTTGTCCAGGCTGCAAAATCGCAGCATCGGCATAAATCTGACAGCCAACTTCCTGAGAACCGGTGAAAGTAATCATGTGAACGTCGGGGTGTTTCACCATGTAAGCGCCGACTGTTGAACCTTTGCAAGGCACGTATTGAAATACGCCTTTGGGAATGCCAGCTTCTAGCAAAATTTCTGTGATTTTTGCTGCAATTACTGAGGAAACTTCCGCAGGTTTGAGCAAAGTACAATTCCCTGCCACCAGCGATGCAACTGTCATTCCCACAGGAATTGCGAGGGGGAAATTCCAAGGTGAAATGATTAAAGAAATGCCGCGCGGCTGATAGCTGTAGCGGTTGGTTTCTCCGGCTACGTCGTAATTTTTTCCTTGTTCCAACCGTTCGATTTCGTCGGCGTAGTACCGACAAAAATCAATAGCCTCGGAGACTTCGGCATCGCACTCTCTGACGGGTTTCCCGACTTCAAACACCATCCAAGCTGACAGTTCGTGCCGTCTTTGTTCCATCAACTCTGCGGCTTTGCGGAGGACGCCGGCGCGCTGGCGGACGGGGGTTTTTCGCCAACTGGTGGAGGCTGATTTTGCTGCTTCAAGGGCTTGTTTTGCCTGTTCTTCGGAAAGCAATCCGATTTTGCCGACTACTTCTGTGGGATTGGAAGGGTTGAGAGAGTTAACTGTTGCTTCAGTATTTTGGTACTCGCCATTGATTAGCGGTAAATAGGTTTTACCTAAGTTGGCGCGCACTGATTTGATGGCTGTTTCTGCTTGTTGCCGCAATTTGGTATTGGCGTAGTCGGTATCGGCAACGTTGGGAAATACTTTGCTGTAAACTAGCTGGTCATTTCCGTTAGCAACGGGCGCCGCTAACAATTGTTCGATCGGCATTTCTTCGGAACTTTGCCGGATGAAAGAACTGTTGGCGGTATTTTCCAGCAAACGGCGGATCAAATAAGCCATTCCCGGCAGCAAATCGCCGTAGGGGCAGTAGACTCGGACGCGATAACCCCGATCGACCAAAAGCTTAGCCAATTTGTCGCCCATGCCGTACAGTACCTGCATTTCAAAGCGGCGGCGCGGGATGTTGAGAGTTTCAGCAATGGCGATCGCCCTCGCTTGCGATCGTACGTTATGACTGCCAATAGCTGCATACAAATATTCGTGATTTTCTAGCAGCAACTGCGTCATCTGCTCGAAATTGGCATCGGTAGCAACTTTGTCATTGTAGACCGGCTGCGGCCAATCTTTTTGCATCGCTTTGATAGTTTCCTGATCCCAGTAAGCGCCTTTTACCAGCCGCACTGTCACCGGATTTCCGCGTTTTTTTGCCCAGGCAATCAGGTTTCGCAAATCTTGGGCACTGTCGCGCAAATATGCTTGCAATGTAATTCCGATATCCGTGCGACTGCGAAACTCTTCTTCTAACAATAAGTCTTTGAGAATGCTCAGAGTCAAACTCTTGTAAGCATACTGTTCCATATCGAAATGAACTGCCGCTCCCAATTCCTTAGCGCGGCGCAGTAACAGGCGAATTCTCTCGCTTACTTTCTCCTCGCTACCTTTAGCATCCAACGGGTCAAACTGAGAATAAAAAGCCGTTAACTTTACCGATACTTGCACTCGCGGCAGAGTTTCGCCGTCAGCTTTATCAATTGCATCTACCTGCGACCAATTCTTCGCTGCATTCGCCAGTTCCTCCATCAATTCCAAATAGCGGTTAAGATAAATTTGCGCCTCCGCTTCAGTAATGACAGCTTCCCCCAAAAGGTCAACTGTAAAACCCATTTTATCTTTGCGAAGTCGCTCTAAGGTTTTAATTACCTGCTTGATATTTTCCCCAGAAATATACTTGTGCGCCAAAGTTTCCACAGCAGGCGCAACCGTCGTCGCCGCCAATTGACCCGGAACCGAATCAGCGTTAGCAAAGTTGAGCAATTTTTTCAATGCTTCGGGCAATTCTACCTCTTCAGCGGTCAGGTATTCTTGCAGGTGGCGCGCAATTTCCGGCCTGCTGCGGAGGGCAGGCAAACAGTCAATAAATCGAAACAACTGCACCCGCAGTCCGGGGTTAGCCATCGCCCAATCCATCAGTTTGTCGTCCCAGCGCATTTGGTCTTGGAGTTGACCGAAAAAAGAGCGCTTTTTCTCTTGAGTTACCCGCAGTATTTCTTTGGCAATTTCCTGGGTTTTTGCTTCGTAGATGTTTTCAGATACTTGTGCGATCATTGGTAATAAGTAATTGGTAATTTGTAATTAGCTACAGGGGGACTTTATGTATTTTGTAACTACCCCCTGATACAATTATAGTTGCTATTTGACTTCAATTTTAACTTGGTAGTTTGCTTGGCGATCGCCTGAAATTTCAATAGTATAATCGCCGCTACTGGTTAGTTGACCTTGCCACTGACCTGTGCTGTCAGCAGTACCTACATTTTCGCCGTTAGGAGCAATAATTGCTGCGCTAACTTGACCTTCTTGAACATTTATTGTCATGCTTTGGCCGCTATTGCACTCCACTAAGTAGCGCTTTGATATGTTGGCTCGCAAACTACTGCTCAGAATAGTTCCCGTAGCACCGGCTTGAAAGTTAACTCGCTCAGTTACAGGGGTTTCAACCGCAGCGGGAGAAGGAGAAGGAGAAGGAGAAGGAGAAGACGACGGCGAGGGGGAAGCAAGTTGCGGAACGCCAGACACAGAGGGTATTTGAGTGGGACTGGGCGACGGAGGGATTGTGGCGGGCAGTCCTCTTCCAGGGGCAGGGGGAAGTGCGGGCCGGCGGTTGGCGGGGGCTGTGGCGACAGGCGGAGGGCTTTCGGGGAGGGGTACGTCAGCGGGTAGTTTGATTTGAAGGTTCGCTCTTTCCTGATACATTCTCCACGCTAGCAAACTGCCGAGACTAAGGACGGAACCGACTAACATTCCGCTGAGAAAAACTGCTAATATTTGCCAGGAGCGAGCTGGTTTGGGCTCGGGGTTGGCAGTTGGAATTGTTGAAGCCGGATAACTTGCAAGTTGAGTTGTTTCCGGCGCGCTATCGGCGGCAATTGAAATTGTTTCGGCTTCGTCGATTGGCGTTGAAATATCTTCGGGCGCGACAATTTCTGCGGGAGTTTCTGCTGGTGCGGAAGTTGAATCTGTCCTGTCAATTGCACTGCGATCGAACTCATCGCTGGCAGTGGAAATTGTTTCCGGTTGCTGAGTCAAAATTTGTTTTTTTTCCTGTTCGTCGCTCATGGGGCTAAATTTATTTTACAAAGACCGCTGTTAGACATTTTACGTTACTGGTGCGATCGCCTGCACTGTACCAATACGGCAAGGCTCTTGACAAAATGCCCTCCGTGTCGGTCGAGAAATCTATCTGCTGGGGCGATCGCAATTTACCAATTTTCCGTAAATATTGAGTACAAATTGCGATCGCAAATTACTACTGGGCTCAATTATTAGGCAAAGATTGCCAAAAAGGCCGGTCTTCTGGCTTCCTCACAGTATTCGTCGCCGACTGCACGTTTCCTTTCAATTCTTGATAATACCTGTCATCCAGAAAACTAACGCTGACGCCAGCAGGAAGCAGCAGTTGGCGCAATCTTTCCTGAGTGTAATCTACCCCCTCAATCATTGGCCCGCGGGGATTTGAAACTAACAACTTGCCGTTAACTGGCACCGAATTGACCATATTCGGCCACCAAGCATAACCGCTGTAGCCAAACATCACCGGAACTTGAATAATTTGGTCGTCTCCGAGTAAAAACTCTCTTTTCAATTTCTCTATAATCGGATTAAGTTTCTGATTTTGCAAATAGAGATTGTGTTGAATTAAAGCACGGTTTTTCAAGGCGGCGCTGACAGTTGTTTGAGTGCTCAAACCGCGATTGACCGTCACATCGCCGTAACCTCTTCCCTCCAATTCTTCCAACAGCTTAACTCCTGCTTCTGGACTGGCGATCGCCATTACATATTGTCCGGGAGTTTGAGTGGGAATAAAATTGATAATTTCATCTACTTGGCGAGTCAAAAGCCAAGAAGTATCAATATCCACTGGCGGCCCTTGAATTCTCTGAGCTTGAATAAAATCAAGTACCTCTGGATTAAAACTAGCATTTCCCGAATTCCCGTAATAAACTCGACCCATTGGGTGTCCGGGAATCGGCGGTGTAACCTGCAAATTGCCGTATCCGTCAGACCACTGACTTACAGGGTCTAAAGAACGAGGATTGCCAATTTTAACTACTTTCAAATCCCGGTTTTGAGTTGATTTAACAGGCGGGTTTTTCTCTGGATCGCTATTGCTTTTTAGGGCTACATTAAACAGGCGTATATCCGATTTTTCTGGCAATTGAACGTAGCCATTTTTCTGGGTATCTTGCATCCAAGTGCGATCGCCCTGGAGAATTTTTACTTGAGCGCCCGTGGGTTCTACTGCTTGTTTTAGTTGCGAGATAAATTCGCTGTTTACCGAGCCTCTGTCGCTGACTTGAACTTCGGTTACTGGCGCTGTGTTGGGCGCTATCATCCAAGGACTAACGCCCATTTGGATGGTTGTGGAGGCGATTTCTTGACCGTTGTTTTGGGCAGTTGCTTTGAGATTAACAGTGCCGTTCCAATTGCGATCGGCAAATTGTTTTGCTTCCACACCTAAAACAATATTCGTGCTGAAAACTAGAGGTTTAGCACCTGATATATCTACAGGTTGCCACCCGTCGCCCGTCTTCTGGAAGACGCTGATGTGAGGGCTGGCAATGCTGTCAGCAGTAATAAATAATTGGGAGGTTTTGAAGTTTTCAGACAGTGTTAAGTTAACTTGAGAAAGCATTGCTGCACGGCGGGGAGTGCTAACTTTGGTTTGTTGCCAAGTCGGTATCTTGCCGCGATCGTTATTGCGATCGTTAAATAAAATTAGCGCGCCGTTGGACAAAGACCATTGTTCTTTTCCGGCTTCGTCTTGCTCGTTGATTTGGCCATCTCTGTTGGTATCTCCCGCAAAGAAAAAGTTCGACGGGGACGCTGCGGGCGTAACTGGGGCGATAGTTGGTGTTGCAGTTGATTCAGGAGTTGCTTGAGAAGTTGCTTGCTGATTTCTCTCTAGTTCTTGCTTCTCAAGTTCTTGTCTGGCTAATTCTTGCCTTTGTAGTTCTTGCTTCTCAAGTTCTTGTCTAGCTAGTTCTTGCCTTTGTAGTTCTTGCCTTTCTAATTCTTTTCTAGCTAATTCTTGCTTTTCTAGTTCTTGTCTGGCTAATTCTTGCCTTTGAAACTCTTGTCTTTCTAGTTCTTGTCTGGCTAATTCTTGCCTTTGAAATTCTTGTCTTTCTAGTTCTTTGCGAGCTAGATCTTTTTTCTCTTGCTCTTTTCTCTCTATTTCTCGACGAGCTAGATCTTTTTTCTCTTGCTCTTTTCTGGCTCGCTCTCTTATCTCTTCTTCCTCGGCTCTAATTTTCTCAACAGAACGTGCAACTTGCATTTCATAGGTAGCGACACTGAGGTTTCCTTGGTATTCGATGGTTTTGTCGATCGCCCGATCGGCCAAAAAAGAATCGTGAGGAATGAGTCGCAGCGTATTGATAGCCAACTGCCACAGCCGCTGGGACTGTTCCCAGGTAGCAGAAGAAGGATTAGAAGTGCGTCCAATTAAGACTGCTTGGGCGGCTAATTTAGCAGCATCGTCCCAATTATATTTGGCTCTTTCTTCTATTTGAATCTGAATTTGAACGTTTTGGAGTTGCTGCGTCAGAGTTTGGGATTGCTGGCGGTGGATTGCTGATTTCCAAAGTTCTGCAGGAAACGGGGCGCTGTCGGAAGTTTTGGCAAGGTTATCTAATTGTACTTGGAGCCGATCGCGCAATTTGTAAAGTTCGGAAAGGGATTGCGGAGTTTCGCCGTCTGGCTGTCGCCCAGAGAGTGCGAGTTGGTAGTTTAGGGAAGGTTGAGCCACTGTTGTGGGGACTGCAACCCAAATAATACCGATGACGACACCGAAACCATTGACGATCGCGATCGCAATATATCGAACCCAGCGCATATAGTTTATCCTCAGACACGCCAATAATTTTACCTAATCTTGGGAGCAATGGGGGATTTAATTGTAAGATTTTAGGATGGGTTGGGGCGATCGGCTTTTTTTCATTTCGAAGGACGATTAACTCGAATCAATTTACCGTTCAAAGTATCAATCGCAGAAATAGCCTCATTAATTCGCGTCGCCAGCCTTTCAAAATTTGGGTCTTCCGTGCAAACCACAATACCACTATGGTCAGAGTTTTGAATGTGTAATCGCATGAAATGACGGCGATTTCGCGTTAAAACTGTTCGAAAATTGCTCGCAGCAAAAGCTAACACCTCTTCGTCAGGAATTTGAAGATTTGCATTCCCTGCTTCCCTCGCTGTTAATACATCGTGACCCAAAGCCCGCAGTAATTCTACCACTGCTAGCGGGAAGTTTTCATCTGTGTAAAAACCTGCCAACTTTTAATAAACCTCGCTTTCTTCCATAACTTCATCGTTTTCTCTAATTGCCTGTTCAATTTCCTCTGGGTAAGCATCAGCATAAGCCCACGCATTTACCAAGTCAGCGGCCGTTAGATCGGGAAATGATTCTAGGATAATACCATCGGAAGCACCTAAACGTCGATCGCACACCAGTGACCAAACTGGTATGCGAGTATTGCCGACACAGGCATCGCCTCCGCACACACCAGGAGTTTTTTTAATGCCTAGAGAACCGTTGGTTAAAGTTTGAGTTAGGATGCTGATTAGTTTAGCTTTATCAACCGCATTTAAGGTTAAGACTTGAGTTTCTAATTCTTGTATAGTCATAAGTGTGATCGATCGGATTTGATATTAGTTAGATTATAGCAAAATTCCGCCATGTTTTAGGCTTCCTCATTTCTCGCGATCGCTGCTTCAATTTCCTCTGGGTGTGCCTCAGCATAAGCCCAAGCATTTGCCAAATCTGCTGCACTCAAATGAGGAAAATCTTGCAAAATTCGCACATCTGTTGCACCCAGATGGCGATAATTTACTAACGACTAAATAGGTATGCGAGTTTTGGCGATTCTAGCATCGCCACCGCACACGCCCTGAGTTTTTTCTATTCCTTGCCAAGTATTGCTTAAACTTTGAACTAATAGCTGTATTACCTGAGTTTTTTCAGCGGAAGTTAAGGCAAGGAGTTGTTTTTCTAATTCTTTCAGTGTCATTGTTTGCTATCTAATTGAGATTGATTAACATCCAGGTTAGAGTACACCGCAGTGCCCTGTCCCTACAAACAATTCGGGTAGGGATACGGCACTGCCGTATCCTGACAAATATCTGCAATTAACCAACAGAATTTGAATGCAATCTATTAGCTAGATTATAGTGTTTGAATCAGCGCGATCGCCCGTTTTGTTACCATATCTCGGCAATACTGATTCCTTACCCGTAGCTGCGACTTGAAAAAAATGGTACGATCGTATTAATGTGCGATCGAGAAAATCATACACCGCTATTGTAGAAATTATTCGCAGGAATTACGCACTCAGACCAAAAAAACCGCGTTTTTTAAAGAATCGGTCGCTGTGTACGAAGTATGTTCGCAAAAAACCCGGTTTCTGCCTTCCCACGAGTCAGTCCTATATTCATTTAGTCGCTTTCTCCATAAATGGAAGTAAAAATCGTGAAATCGCCCTGTTATTTCCGAATTTTTATCCTTATTGGATTATCCTTAACAAGCTGCGAACAGGCTAAGTCATTTCAAGAAATAGATCGAAAATTTAAAAATAGTAATGCGATTGAACAACACAATTTTAACTTGCAAGCGGGCGATCGAACGGTCGATCGAACTAACAACATCCAAGCAAGTCCGAAGAGTGGGAAGTTCGAGCGAACTACTAACTCACCGGAAGAAAGTGCGATCGTGTTAGGAATGAAAATTTAATAACTTCACTATTTACTCAATTGTCGGAACAGCACGGTAATTCCATTTTGGCAAATATT
>NZ_JAUBPO010000105.1:0-24987 GCF_036700785.1 Microcoleus sp. S28C3
AATTCTTTCTCTAATATTTGCCTTTTCTTCCTCTCTTAAAGCTTTTTGTAGTTTCTCTATTTGTTGGGAATTGAGATAGTTTTTAGCTGGCATTTTTGTAGAGATTGACTAAACTCATTTTTTATGATACCCTATTTAAAGGCACAACGGCTTACAAAACTTATCCCTAGTTGCCCGAGTTTATATTTATGAAAACCAGCTATCAAACAACCGTCATCTCTGAGATGTTCAGATGAGTATTATAACATTTTAAAAATGGTTAATAAACTATCATATTAATTATTTTTGTAGTTCTTTTAATGAGCGATCAGTTACATATTTGGTTGCTGTCGGCGTCTTATATCCTCCCCGAAGTGACACAATAGGGATCGTGAAAGCAAACACAAGAGCATTTTTTCGGCACACTATATGTAGGATGCTTGCGTAAGTCCTGACCTAAATACTTCTCTCGTAGATAAGTCAATACTTCTTCCTTCTACGTCGCAATTCCCTATTACCAATTCCCTTAATTCACGATGCGGAAGTCACAGATATATGGATAGCTGTTTTTTCCTTTTTCCTGGTTCGTCCCAATTCCCTACGATCAATTCAAATACTTAGCTTATGAGAGCAAAATCTGCTTGCGTAAAAACAGCCGGCGTGGCTGGCCGAACAGCCAACAAGTCCAATTCCAATCCACCTGTTGCAACCGATAGCCGGCTTGATAGTACAACTGTCGCGCCGCGTGATTATTTTCCAGAACGTGGAGGTAAATCTCAGAAAATCCCCATTCTCTGGCTGTCTCCTCGCAGTTGCTGAGCAATTGTCGAGCAACTCCCTGCCGCCGGTACTCCGGGTGAACGGCTAAATTCGACAAATAAGGATACTCAGAACTCGGGATTTGCCAAAGAAAGCGAGAACGCAGAGCCATTTCTACTGTTCCTGCCATGCGCTGATCTCGGTGCGATCTATAATTCTGGGTTCCCTCCTCGCGCGAGACTAGCTCAGCAACCAGACAAATGTAATGTTCTGCCTTAGAACGCAGTCGATTTTTTAAATCTTCATAAATGCCCAAACGCAACACCGGATACACCCATTCTACAAACCCCTGGCGGGAGTGAAAGCTCATGGCCAAAATATCAGCTAGCTGGGTCAAGTCGTTCGGCGCAGCCACCCGGATCGAAAAACCAGAAAGTCCGGGAGTTTGTTGTTCGTGAGAGGGTGAGGAAAAAAAGGAAGGATTCACAATGCCAGGCCACTATATTAATTTTTCTACGCGGGTTTCTAAGCTGCCCTCTTAGAAAGTTCACTGATGTTATACTGATCTTATAACGTAACTTATAGGCATGGTTTATTAGCAAGATTAAATTACATTCTTTTTGCTTGACTTTAAGTAGTCTTATGATGTAAATTGGAATTTTTCAGGTTTCAAACTCTAGTTATGACCAAATAAAAGCTATCCCCTAATACTAGATTTGTGGCTCGGCTACTTGGCATTTAAATTGAAGCTCGATCGCTGGTAGGAGATCCCAGGCCACAAGAGTTTAAGTAAACACTAGCTTACCAATTAAATGCGCGATAGCTTAGCGGGAAAGGTATTAAAAACAATCAAAAAGGTTTTAAGGTCAGGTTCCCGGCGGAATTCTATCCCTCTTTGCTTGCGGAAATACCCGATCGAATATAATTTATCCCTCAAGGGGTAATTGAAAAACTCCACGACTGGCTAGACTAAAACCGGGCGCGATCGCGCGTCGGATGTTCACCGCCGGCCTGGCAACCCAGCTTTCAGCAGTACTGGGCAATCGATCGCGCGTCCCCGATCGAACCGACCGATGCCTGTTGCGGCAGGGGGTACTCTCCCAACCGTCCAATTTAAATTTGGATGCCGGGAAACAGTCTGCGGGGGTTTTCCCCCGTCGGCTCGATATTGTGCTGCGATACTCTGCGCTGCGCGCGATCGAGACATTCAAAACCTCGATCGAGCTGATTGACCCCGCCCAAAAACCGATACAACCTCCCGACACTCGTCGTGGAGAGATCAAAATTTTAGACCCTAGTTCAAGCTCCCCGATTCATCTGTGGAGTAAATCTAAAATCTAAATCGACTGACCGGTTTCCACAGAGTACATCCCTAGCTAAGATTAACAGATGGATGCTCTGGCTTGCGGTGTTCCGCCGCAGTAATTGGCTTGTCGAAGGTCTGCAGGAGGCACAAAAAATGCCGCGATCGGGAAAAAAAGTGCAAGTCTAACTAAAATGGTACAGCAATTGCGTCACTCCCACAGACTGCTCTGTTGTCTGTGGGCCACCCCCGAATATCAGTCAGGGGCTTGGCGCCGGATTGCGACCTGTATCCTTGGCTGAGTGTTAAAGTTGCTGTTACCTGTGCGGAAAAACACAGGCGAAGATGTTGGTTGTCTATTGTATCGTGCTGCGGGCAGCTTTCACATACCAAATAAAACAGGCCCAGGAGCCAGAATAAAACATCAATTTGGCAAATCAACTCACAATCAGGACGGTTATTCCTATGTATTCTAAGATATCCAGACGGCAGTTAAAAGTGCCCGATTCGTGTTGGCTCTCGTGCTGCATAGATTTAAGGGTTCAGAAAAGTTTTTGGGAGAGGAGTTTATGTGAATATCATTAAATAATAAAATTGGGGTGCACGATAGATAACTGTGGCTCAGAAGAATTCCGAATTACAAACCCAGACATCAAAAATCAAGGTTGATGCTTGCCTCGGCACACTCACAAAAACTTCAGGTCCACGAATTATTGTGATACCATTTTCCCAAAATAATGGCACTGTCGGCAAACTCCCAACTCTTATTTCATAAGTCATTACCAATCGAAAATCGAAAATCGAAAATGGTATGACTTGAGCAATTGAAATCGGTGAATTCTTCCTTTCATCAGACTTATTAAATCGAACTGCCCCGGGGCACAGGAGAACGGTGCATGAATTCCCAAGAAAATCCTAAGCTAAAAATTCTGATCGTCGATGACGAACCGGATAACCTCGACTTGCTTTACCGCACCTTCCATCGAGACTACAAAGTGCTCAGAGCCGAATCTGGCCCCGCTGCCCTCGAAATTTTGGCAAAACAGGGAGAAGTTGCGGTGATTATCTCCGACCAGCGAATGCCAAAAATGAGCGGTACGGAGTTTCTCAGCCTGACGGCGGCTCAATACCCCGACGTGATCCGAATTATTTTAACTGGCTATACGGATGTTGAAGATTTAGTTGAAGCTATTAACGCTGGCAAAGTATTCAAATACGTTACCAAGCCTTGGGATGCTCAAGAACTCATAAATCTTGTCAGTCAAGCTGTTGAGACTCACAATCTTCTGAAAACGCGCACCAATGAACTGCGCAGGGCTTTGAGCCAAGAATCGCTGCTGTATGCGGTTACCAATACTATCCGATCGGCTCCCAATTACCAGCAAATGCTGCAAAGAATTGTGGAAAGCGTCGGGCAGATGTTTGAGGTGAGTTGCTGTCTGCTGCGGCCGTTCCAAGACGGCCGGGTGGCGGATGAGTGGTTCGTTTACCAGAAGGCCGAAACTCAAGGGTTGGGCGGCGATGAGGAAGTCACGCCCGCAGATGCTTCTGCCGCCGAACTATCCCCGGATTTGCTGCCGAATTTGGTTTGGGAAACTCGGGATGTAGAGGTGATTCAAGATGCCCAAACTGACGATCGAGTTTTAAACTGGGATAATCAACAGCGAAAGCAGGCTTACCAAGCTGCGAATATTCGATCGAGCTTGATCGTACCGCTGTTTTACAAAGTCGAACTGATGGCAGTCTTGGCGCTGCACCAGTTCGATCGACCGCGCCAGTGGCAAGACCACGAGGTACAGTTGGTAATAACGGTGGCCGACCAAGCGGCTTTGGCGCTTTCTCAAGCCCGGGCTTACGAACAGGTGCGGGCGCTGGCTAAGCGCGAAGCCTTAGTCAATACTATTACTACGGCAATTCGATCGAGTCTCGATCCCCAAAATATTTTTGCAGCAATTACTCAACAGCTTGGCCAAGCTTTGCAAGTTGACGGCTGCGCCCTATCTCTGTGGACAGAAGATGATGAATACGTCCAATGCGTGGGGCTATACGACGCAAAGAGAGATACCGTGACTGTAGAACAGGGTTTTAACGATCCAGAGGGAGTTGCTAACCCTCTTGGCCATGAGACGAGTTCTGCGGATGCTGCTAATAAAGCTCGCGGCTGGGTTTTTGCCCATCCTTCCCTACCCCAGTCTTTGGTGCCGATTCGGGGCAATCCGGTGTTGCTGCAAGTTATGGTATCAAAAGAGCCGGTGGCGATCGAAGACCTCCACGAACACCCCGAGTTAAATGTTACAGAACTGCAAGTTCGATCGCCAGCCCGCGCCCTGTTAGTCGTTCCCTTGCTCTCAGAAGGCAAAATCATCGGCAGCATTTCCCTGCGCCAAAGTCGAAGCATCCGCCGCTGGAACATCTCTGACATTGACCTGGCTCAAATAGTGGCAACTCAAGCTGCTCTGGCCGTGCAGCAATCGCGCCTCTACCAGACTACCAGACAGCAGGCAGAAAGGCTTCTGGAAGCCGATCGGCTCAAAACCGAGTTTTTCCAAAATATCTCCCACGAGTTCCGCACACCTCTAACTCTAACTATCGGCCCTCTGGAATCAGCTTGCAGGCGCCAAGAAGACTTGCCCTACGAACAAGCAGTAATCGCTTTGCGCAATTCCCGCCGCCTCCTGCGCTTGGTAAATCAACTGCTGGACTTGCAGCGGCTCGATGCCGGACGGATGCAGCCGAGTTTTCGCCCCTGCGATTTGGTCGGTTTCTGTTACTCTACCGCAGAGTCGTTTCGCGCTTACTGCGAGAAAAAAGGACTGCACTTAATTACCCAACTGCAAGAATGTCCTTTACTTTATTTGGACCTTGAAAGATTTGACAAAGTTATTTACAACCTGCTATCTAATGCTGTCAAATTCACCCCAGAAGGCGGAAATATCACCCTGAAAGTTGAATCAGCCGGCGCTCACTGCTTGTTGCAAGTAAAAGACACCGGTATCGGCATTCGCACCGAACAAATTCCCTATTTATTCGAGCGCTTTCACCAAGCCGAAGGTTCTGCCAGCCGTTCCTACGAAGGCAGCGGTTTAGGTTTGGCACTTGTCAAAGAATTAGTCGAACTCCACGGCGGTCAAGTTTCCGTTGAGTCAGTTTACGGCGAAGGTACTACTTTTACCGTTTGGCTGCACTTCGGTTCGACTCACTTGCCCCCGGAACAGGTACTAGAAATACCTGCGGAGTTTCACTCATCCAAAGCTGCGGTGGAACTTGCAGATGTGGAGGCGGATTTGTCGGAAAGTGAGGCAGAAAATTATAACTTTGAGGCGCTAGAACCGGTTAGATCGGAAACAGCAGTGGGAACGGTTTTGGTGGTTGACGACAATCCCGATTTGCGCTTTTATGTGTCGGCAATTTTGCGAGATTCCGGCTTTGCAGTTTTGCTCGCCCGCAACGGAGAAGAAGGATTTGCCGTGGCAAAAAAACGCCACCCTAATTTAATTATAACGGATTTGATGATGCCTTTGATCTCGGGCTTGGATTTGATTCGGATGATTCGAGAGGATGAGGAATTGCAGGGAACTCCGGCAATTTTGCTGACTGCTAAAGCCGACGAGGATACTCGAATTGAAGGAGTAGAACGGGGTGCTGATGCTTATTTGTCCAAGCCTTTTAACGATCGCGAATTGTTGGCGGAAGTGCGGAATTTGCTCGCCCTCAAACAAAACGAGCGCCGAGTGCAGCAGTTGAACAGTTATTTAACTGAGTCGGTGCTGCGCCGATTTTTGCCGCCGTCGATGGTGAAGGCCGCAGCGGCTGGAGATTTGGCTTTGGATTTGCGCCCGGAACCGCGATTGATTACTATTCTGTTTAGCGATATTGTCGGTTTTACGGAAATGTCAAATACGCTGCGCTCGCGCCGGGTAGCTGAGCTTTTGAATGAATATTTGGCGGCAATGACTAAGGCTATTTTTGACAGCGGCGGTACGGTGGACAAGTTTGTCGGAGATGCGGTAATGGCTTTCTTTGGCGCGCCCGAGGAACTAACGCCTAACGAGCAAGTACGCCGCGCTGTAGCTGCTGCTAGCCAAATGCTGCAAGCTTTGAAGGAGCTTAACAAGGGCTGGTTGGAGCAGGGAATTGTTGGGGACAATGGGGTACTTCCGGTGCGGTTTCGCTGCGGAATTCACCAGGGTACTGCCGTGGTGGGGATGTTTGGCGGTCCCGACCGATCGGATTATACTGCGATCGGGCCGAGCGTGAATATTGCCGCCCGCCTGCAAGAGGTGGCGCAACCAAACACTGTGCTAATTTCGGCTGCGGTTGCAGATTATGTTGAGGAAAATCGAATTGTTAAATATAAGCCATTGAAACTAAAAGGAATCGATGAAACAGTATTGACTTTTCTCCTGAATTGTGATTAGTTATTAGTTGTTTGTTAAGTATTATATATTGACATCCCACACACAATCTCCGAAACAACCTATTCGTAAATACAGCAGATTTCAACTAAGTGAAGTACATTCACCCCACCCGCCCTATCGGGCGCCCTCATCAAACTTCGGGGAGGGTTGGGGAGGGGTGTACTCCATTTAGATGCAAAGCGCTGTATCAAATCCGGCAGCATCGTTTTGGTAAAATCCAGTCAACAGTCAACAGTCAACAATTACGGACGCTGCAACCGGACTCGATCTAATTCATCTGCGTTAATCTGTGTTTATCTGCCCTCATTTGCGGTAAAAAAAATATAATTTCTCGAACCGCTGATGACAAGGGATTGACGCAGATGAGGGCAGATGCAGAGAAGAGATATATGAATAATTCCGCTTCTAATAGATTTGATATCAATTGTTTAATCTTTAATCTTTAATCTAAAATCGGCTCACCAAAGTTCAAGATTCCACATGGCGGTTGTAGAGTAAAGTCTAAAATCTAAAATCTAAAATCTAAAATCTAAAATCTACAATTGACTGACCTTCCTTGCTTCCATCTATCAAAAGAGGGAAATTTTTTAACCCTTCGTCGGCGGATAATCTCTCTCTAGAGAACGGTTCAGCCGAGCGCTCTGATCGAGTAGAAATAGAATGTCATATCTGATTGTGTATTGTATGAAACTGAATTCTTTTACGAAACGGCTTTCGACTGTCGGGCGCTGGATGGCTGCAACTGTGCTTTGCGTGTCAGCGATGGCCTTCGTGTGGTCTGGTGCGTTTTTCTCGAACACCGCAGCAATGGCCTCTCCTGCTGTAAACTCGATGGCAGCAGATCCAGATGCGGGCGATAAGGTTCAAGAAAAAGCCAGCAAAGATGCTGGACGAGCCAAGAACTTCATCCGAGATACAGAAGAGAAGGTTAAGGAAACTGCCAAGACAAATGCTGCTAAAGTCGATCGAGCATCGGAGGATGGTAGTGTCGTAGAGCGCAAAGCTAAGAAAGATGCGGCCACAATTGAGAAAAGAGCATCGGAAGATTCAGCTCGGACTCAGGAAGCAGTAGATAATACCAAAAATGCTGTAGAGCGCGCTGTTGACAGCATCAAGGATGTTTTTAGCAATTAGAAAATAAATAAGTAGGTAAGTGCAAAGGCCTTGTCTACTTAAGTAAGCGGGCATGAATAAACTGATGTGAGGGGGCGGGTTTTGACCTGCAAGAAGTCGGATAGCAAGAGTTACTTGCACTCACCCGCCCACCATATCTTATGGTTTTGTCGCTCTTGTCTGCTTACTTGAAACTGAAAAATTGATGTAGCTTAAGCAAAATCTCTAGAGGGTTTGTAGAACCGACCCCAAACCATGCTTTAAAATTGCCGCAAAAAGCGCAAGTCGCTAGCATAAACCCGGCGAATGTCGTCGATTTCATAAAGTACCATTGCGAACCGCTCGACCCCAAAACCGGCCGCAAACCCAGTATATTTTTCAGGGTCTAAACCCACTCCTTTAAGAACATTAGGATCGACAGTTCCGCAGCCCAAAACTTCCAGCCATTTGCCGTTCCACTGCAAATCTACTTCGGCAGAAGGCTCTGTAAACGGAAAGTAACTCGTGCGGAAACGAATCGGCAAATCTTGCCCGAACATTTGCCGCAAAAACTCTTTTATTGTGCCTTTCAAGTCAGTAAATGTCAGACCTTCATCACATAGAGCAGATTCCACGCTTATGAAGTACAACCGCCTATCGTTCGAGCCCCGTAGGGAGACGGCGAAAGCCTTTGTCCCTACACTTCATGAACCTGGATTATGCTGTATGTAACTAAAACCATTATTTTAATTGCAGGTCAATATAGCAAAAAAATCGATTTGTATTCCAAAATCAGACGTTAAACAATTTCAAGCCTGCACTTAAGTCAAGTAATTGTTATAAAATTTTATTTTTTGTTACAGTCGCCCATGAACTTGGCAACAAACTGAGAGCCGGGACGATCGTACAATCATCTGGAGTGGCAACTCGATCCAGCCGCCCGCGGTCATTCAGAATTGTATGTATCAACTTAGTAACTATGAGAATCAAGGTCATCAACCCAAATACAAATGTCAGCATGACTGAAAAGATTGGTGCGGCTGCCGTTGCTGTTGCCAGCCCGGGAACAGAAATTGTTGCCTGCAATCCGGTTTCAGGTCCGACTGCGATCGAAGGACACTACGACGAAGCCATGAGTGTAGTAGGGGTTCTAGAAGAAATTTCTAAAGGGGAGGCGGCAGGAATTGATGGGTACGTGATTGCTTGCTTTGGAGACCCGGGGCTACTGGCAGCACGGGAGTTGGCAAAAGGTCCGGTGTTGGGAATTGCGGAGGCGGCTATGCACGCTGCCAGTTTTATCTCCACTGGGTTTTCTATTGTCACCACCTTAGAGAGGACACGGGTGATTGCTCAACATTTGGTGGATAACTATGGAATGACCCGGCTTTGTCATAAGGTGCGGGCGATCGACTTACCCGTATTAAGTTTAGAAACCCCCCAGGCAAAAACGGCAATTTTACAAGAGTGCCGCTTGGCACTGGAAGAAGACCATTGTGGGGCGATCGTACTGGGTTGTGGTGGCATGGCTGATTTACCAACTCAGTTAAGTCAGGAATTGGGAATTCCCGTCATTGATGGGGTCAGTGCGGCAGTCAAACTTGTGGAAGCCCTGGTGGGTTTGGGACTGGGAACCAGCAAGGTGGGTGATTTGGCGTATCCAAACTCTAAATCCTAACTTAGGAATACTTCGTTAATTCAGTGATTCAATTCAGATTAATGAAGAAGAATTCAGGAGTTAGAATTCATGCGCTCCCGAATGATATTGTTTCCGCGCTTCATCGGAATCATACATAATTTTTCGAGTTGCAGTGCGAGTGGGACGCTCGCTATAAGAAGTAGCGCTCGATCGCGATCTGCTTGCACGCTTATCATTCCGATGCCACCGGATTTGATATGACTCCTGACTCCTGAATTCTTTCTTTTTAAAATTGCCGCAAAAAGCGCAAATCGCTAGCATAAACCCGGCGAATGTCGTCGATTTCATAAAGTACCATTGCGAACCGCTCGACACCAAAACCGGCCGCAAACCCAGTATATTTTTCAGGGTCTAAACCGACTCCTTTAAGAACGTTAGGATCGACAGTGCCGCAGCCCAAAACTTCCAGCCATTTGCCGTTCCACTGCAAATCTACTTCGGCAGAAGGTTCCGTAAACGGAAAGTAACTGGTGCGGAACCGAATCGGCAAATCTTGCCCGAACATTTGCCGCAAAAACTCTTTAATCGTGCCTTTCAAGTCAGTAAATGTCAGACCTTCATCAATTGCTAAAAGTTCAATTTGGTGAAAGACTGCCGCGTGAGTAGCATCAACAGTATCGCGGCGGTAAACGCGGCCGGGAGAGACAATCCGAATCGGCGGTTTGTGCTGTTCCATGTAGCGAATTTGCACCGATGATGTCTGAGTCCGCAGCAAGTCACCTCCGGGCAAGTAAAATGTATCTTGCATATCCCGCGCTGGGTGGTCGGGCGGGGTGTTCAGCGCCTCGAAGTTATAATAATCTGTTTCCATTTCCGGGCCGTTGGCGACGGTGTATCCGAGGCCCACAAAGATATCGAGAGCGCGGTCTATGACGGCGTTTAAGGGGTGAACGCGGCCTTGGGGGCGAAAAATCCCCGGCATGGTGACATCGATGGTTTCTGAGGCTAATTTGGTTTGGATTTGGGCGGTTTGGAGGGCGGCGCGCTTGTCTTCTAAATCGGCTTGCAGGGCTTCTTTGACTGTATTGGCGATCGCACCTACTTTGGGCCGCTGGTCTGGCGACAGTTTACCCATCATGCCTAAAATTTGAGAGAGTTGGCCTTTTTTGCCGAGGTAGCCGACGCGCAACTGTTCGAGTTGTTCGAGGGTATTGGCAGTGGCGATCGCACTTTTTGACTCTTGACCGAGGGTTTCTAGTTGAGTTTCAATGTCGCTTAGCTGGACAGTCATTTTGATTTTAGATTTTAGATTTTAGATTTTAGATTGATGGCAGTTTTGAGCCAAGTTGAGTTTAGCGCAATTTTGGCTCGACAGTCTTGTAGATTTTAGATTTTAGATTTTAGATTTTAGATTTTCGGCAGTTACGGATAATTTGTAATAGGTAATTCGATGTTAGAGCGATCGCCCTAGTTGAATTTAGTTTAGTATTGTTATAAGGCCTATAAAAATTTCAATGAAACTTTTAATTAGCAACGACGACGGCATCTTTGCACAAGGCATCCGCAGCCTCGCCAACGCTCTCGCCGTCGCCGGTCACGACGTGAGCGTAGTTTGTCCCGACAGAGAGCGATCCGCTACCGGTCACGGCCTCACCCTGCACCAACCCATCCGCGCCGAAATTGTCGAATCTATTTTTGATCCCGCAGTCCAAGCTTGGGCTTGTTCGGGAACTCCCGCCGACTGCGTGAAACTCGCTTTGTGGGCTTTACTTGACAAACCGCCGGATTTTGTCCTTTCCGGCGTCAACCACGGGCCCAATTTAGGCACGGACATCATCTGTTCGGGCACGGTTTCGGCAGCAATGGAAGGAATTATGGAAGGCATTCCCAGCATTGCTTTCAGCCTCGCGAGCTATACTTCGCAGGAATTTGGACCGGCGGTGGATTTCGCTGTTACCTTGCTGGCACAGTTGGAAAAACAGCCAATGCCCAAACCGGTGCTGTTGAATGTCAACATACCAGCAGTCACACAAGCAGAAATTACCGGAGTTGCGATCGCCCGTCAAGGCATTCGCCGCTATTTCGACATATTTCAAAAGCGCACCGATCCGCGCGGCAAAACTTATTATTGGCTAGCTGGGGAATTGTTAGAAGATATAGAAGAGATCCCCGATTCGGCGCTGTCGCATGATATTCCTACGGACGTACAAGCTATTCGCGACAACAGAATAACGGTTACTCCGTTGCAATACAATCTCACCTGTACTCCCGACTTGCACTCGTTGCGGGATTGGCAATTTGAAGGTTTTCCAAAGCAATGAGCTGCGATCGACCCGATCCGAGCGGTAAACTAGGAATTAAGGAAAAGTGCCTCTTCAGGTCTATACCTTAGGCGTTAACACAGGCTCCCAATTAGTTGTTGGTTTTTTTTTATTCAAGAAAAACAGTTATGAACGCTCCCACCTATAACACTCATTCTGTCACTTGCCCGATATGCAACCGTTCCAGCGTCGTAGGCCCAGTCGGGATGGTTAGCGGACTATTCACTTGTCCTCACTGCCATTCTCATTTAGTAATTAGCTGGAGCGGTCATTTTGTGCGCGATCCTTTTTGTCTCAAACAACTGACGGTGGGAAAGATGCTCAGGCGCGAGAGCAGGCCGCTAGCTCGCATTCAGCGCGATTTTGGGCTGGGCAAGCATTTTCCGCTGATTGCAATTTTGGGGAGTATGGTATTTTTGGGATGTGCGATCGCCGCTACGGAACAATCGCTGCCCCGACAGAATTCATTTCAAGGATTTTTAGAGTGGGTGAGCGGAACTGACAATTCTCAAGATGCCTCGCGTTAACATTTCTTAACTGAAATTTTGACAGATACTCCGTGCAAATATCTATTCCTTTAGGTATAAATCACAATATTTTAGCAATTGCACCAACCAATCTTGAGCTGCGGGTAAGGACTTAGGCGCCATGCCCAAAGTGTGTCGCCAAAAACGCCCAAACCCCAGTAAGGCAGGGGGTTTAACCCCTGCCTTAAAGCTCAAGTCCGGTGTACCTAAGTATTAGAACGGTGTTTCGGCTTAAGTTGACACAGATTACATCGCTCAATTTTAAAACTCAGCAATTTTTCTAACTGCTGCTTCCAAAATTGCTGGCGACTCGACTAAGGCAAATCGCACGTAGCCTTCTCCTGATTTCCCGAAACCGGCACCGGGGGAAGCTGCGACTCCTGTACTCTGTACTAGCTGAGTGCAAAATTTCACGGAATCTTGGGCCCAAGGTTGCGGCAGTTTCGCCCAGACGTACATGGTGGCAGGGGGTACGGGGACTTGCCAGCCGATGCCCAGCAGCGCGTTTACAAAGGCATCCCGCCGTTTTCTGAAGGTTTCTACGCTTGTTCTGACGGTATCTTGAGGGCCAGTTAAAGCTGCGATCGCTCCGTTCAAAATCCCTCGGTATTGGTTGAAGTCCACTGCGGCTTTTACCTGTCGCAGCGCTGCAATTAGTTCGGAATTGCCGATCGCGTATCCGACTCGAAAACCTCCCATACTGTAAGATTTGGATAGTGTAAAAAACTCGATCGCCACACTCTTATCTCGATCGGCCTGAAAAATTGACGGCGCCATCAATTTGCGGTTTTCCTCGCTCCCAGTCGCCTCAATTGCAGAATTGCGATCGTCAAATACCAAATCCACATAAGGGAAATCGTGAACTAAAACTAGCCGGTGTTCGCGACAAAAAGCCACGGCTTTCTCAAAAAAAGCAACAGGTGCGATCGCAGTTGTAGGATTGTGAGGATAGCTCAAAACCATCATCTTCGATTGAGCCAACACTGCTGTCGGAATATCTTCAAATATCGGCAAAAACGCATTTTCTGCTAATATAGGCATCGGATAAATTTGACCGCCGGCCAAATGCACGCCGCCCGCGTGGGAAGGATAGCCCGGATCGAGCAGCAAAGCAAAATCTCCGGGGTTGAGTACAGCTAAAGGCAGGTGCGCCGTGCCTTCTTGGGAACCAATTAACGGCAGCACTTCGGTTTCTGGATTTACTGAAATCCCAAATTTTTTCTCGTACCAAATAGCTGCGGCTTCCCGGAAAGATTTCGTCCCGTTAAACAGCAAATAGCCGTGGGTGCTGGTGTCCGACAGAGAATGTGCGATCGCATCTGTAATGTGAGCAGCGGTCGGCAAATCCGAAGAACCCAGAGACAAGTCAATCACATTCTGCCCCGCTGCTCTAGCTTGAGCTTTTGCCCGATCCATATCGGCAAATACATTAAATTGCAGTGGCTCTAAACGTTTGGCAAATTGCATATTTTTTGTAACTATTTGGGATTTTAAGGAATCTTTTTATATTGATTATTTATTTTTTTGCTATAGCCTTTTTATTTGCTTTGTGAATGTCTTTTTAATAACCACAGAGAGCGCAGAGAGCGCAGATTCTGAGACCAACATTGAGAAAAAAAGAGAGATGTAAAAAAAATTGCGATTGCTAGAATTGTGAGTTGGGAGTTGGAAACTCCCCAATCATTTCCAAACTTTATAAGTTAGCGTCGAGCAAACCGATCAAAGTTTGTTTAGTAATAGCTCCCTCGTGAGAAAGCACTACTTCGGCATTTTTAAACAGCCTGAGAGCTGGGACTCCTTCTACTTTATACTGCTTGACAGTATTAGGATTGGGGTCAATTTCCATTTTAACCACTTTCAGCCGATCGCTGTAGTTAGCCGCTACCCAGTCTACCGAAGGCGCGGTCAGTCTGCAAGGCCCGCACCAAGTAGCCCAAAAATAGGCAAGCACTGGTTGCTCTGCTTCCAGGACTTGTGTTTCAAAGTTTTCGTCGTTAATGACAATTACACTGTTGCTCATGGTTCTGCGATTATTTTTTCTATTTATTTCTAAAGCACCGGCTCGGTAAAACTTGTACCAACTGACAAGACAGGCCCAAAAAACTGTTACTAATTTTAAAACATTCTGCGAATTATTGAGTGCGAACTCAGGATTGGGAACTGATGGCTAATTCTTTATGGCGTTTAATTCCACTGTTGTCGGCGTCTGGTAGCGTGCAGATGGCGATCGACCAATGGCTACTGGAACAGCATCTAGCGGGCAAAAATCCCCCAACTCTGCGATTTTACACTTGGCAACCGGCGGCGATATCCTTGGGCTACCACCAGCGCAGGTGGCCGGAGTTTTGGCAGGAGTTGTTTTGGCAGGGAATGCCTGTGGAGTTGGTGAGGAGACCCAGCGGCGGGCGCGCCGTGTTGCACCAAGGCGATTTAACTTATGCAGTTGTGGCGTCGGGATTTGGAAGCAGCCGTATGAAAGCTTATCAGACTATTTGCGAGTTTTTGATTGAGGGTTGGAGGGCGATGGGTTTGGATTTGCACTACGGGGAAGCTGGAAGGGGTTATATTCACAATCCGAATTGTTTTGGTACTGCGACGGGTGCGGATTTAGTTACACTTGATGGCCACAAATTAATTGGTAGCGCGCAATTGCGACGGGGTGATGCTATTTTGCAGCACGGTTCGATGCGTTTGCAGCTAGATGTTAAATTGTTTTATCAAGTGTTTGGGGAGGAATTAATTCCTGTGAAATTACCTCTATCTTCAAATGGGAATGATTTGATTGCAACTGTAATTGATGTTTTGAGTGCGGCCGCTTGTCGCTGTTTTGAAATTGATTTGGAAGTGCAGCCGCTTTCGGATCGGGAATGGCAGGATATAGCAGATTTTGAAGGAAGAAGGAAGAAGGAAAATATATTAGATACTAGATACCTAACTTCTTGAAAAAGTCGGGTATCTCGCTAAAATCGCCAATCTAAAATCGGAAAACTCATCTATGGCTGCTGCTCAATTTCAACGATCGGCTCTTTGGCAATCTCGCCCCATGTCACTGAATCCAGCAAGCTTTTCCAATCAGCAGCTAATTCTGCATCGTTAGGATTAGCGCGACGAGCGGCAGCTAGGGTGCTGAGGGCATCTTGCCAAATCCCATTTTCAGCATAAATAACCGTTTTCTGGCGCGGATCTGCCTTCTCTAATTGACTGCGGATATCTGCACTCAGTTCAACTCGACGCACAATACCGCTTTCGATCTGATCGCTCGATCGGTCTTGAGCGTCGCAAATCACTGTAAAATTCCAACGGTAACTTTTGCCTGCTTCCAAGGGCGGCACATTTTTGTCAGCAGGGATACTAACGCCGATCACCCCTGATAAAGTGCTAATTCTGACATCCTGTTTATAAATCTGGTTGCCGCTTTGATCTTTTAGGATAAACTCGGCTACTTCTGCCTCTGTTGGAGGCAAGTAGAACAAGAATGTTGGATAGTCGGAAACAGTTCGTCCGATCTTATTTTTAGGCACTAAGGCTGTGAGACGTAGCTGACTAATGCTCCCGCAGCCACCGCGCACAGGGGGGATCGGTTGAGTGGGGGGCCCGTCTATATCTTCACGGGGCGGAATGAAGCGCGGCCCTCCCGATTCAGTGTCTGGCTTGCCCCCGTTGTTGGGAATCGGCAGTCCCACAACTGCTAATTGGGAAGCATCAAGTGTTGCTATCAATACTATTGAGCCAACTGATATCAGATTGATGAGAAACTTAGTAATTTTTTTCATATTAACTCCATGAATTTTTAGGGAGAAATTGTGTCTTTTTATTTCTGTTTTATTCCCAAAATCCGGTAGACATTAACTTTTTCTTCCCTCCCTTTTAACGGTAAAGCTCCCCAAGATTCTACTTCAAATTTACCTTCCAGATGGAGTAATGTTTCTTGTGCAATCAAGATCCGGCAAGTGTCCTCTTGCCGATCCTTTTCGCAGCTTTCGAGCCGAGAGGCAATATTTACGCTGTCGCCGATCACTCCATATTCTAAACGGGTTGAGCCTCCCAGACTACCCACCATAACAGGCCCTGTAAAGATGCCTACTCGCATTTTTGCGGCCGGTAAACCGCGAGCGAGCCAATTTTGATTCATTTGTGGCAAGCGCGAACTTATAGCTAGAGCGCAAGATACGGCGAGGCGAGCATCTCCTGCAATTTCTTCTGGAGTGGTGCGGGGAATGGGTACGCCAAATACTGCCAGCATTCCATCTCCGGTAAATTTATTAATCACGCCTTGATGTGCTTGGACTTCTTGGGCCATTGCTGATAAATACTCATTTAACCAACTCATTACTACTTCGGGCGGTAGTTTTTCGGAGATTGTACTAAAACCCTGCAAGTCGGTGAGTACGATCGTAGCAGTAACTTTTTGGCCCGGCAATAACCCTGATTCGAGCAGATGGACCCGTTCTTTCCACAGGGCATTTGCGATCGCCGGTGAAGTTTGTTGTCCTAATAATTTCATCACAATCCCTTGCTGTTGCCTCGACTGCTCGTATTTATACGTGATTGTGACTCCTGCGGTGATTAAAAGTGCCTGGGCTGGAGCGATTAGAGGTATCCACCCCTGTTGCATGAAGAGGAAAAAGGTGAATCCGAATAATGAGCCGCAAGCTGCGATCGCACTTCCCATCAAATTCAGCGATTTTTCTAACCGCCAAGCTAAACAGCCGCCCACTGCACTCCAAACAGCGATCCAGAGAATTTCTTGCCATTCGTCCCAATACCAAAATAGCCCTTTGCCGTCTAAAACTGCACTGAGAATTTGGCTGGTGGCCGTGGCGTGAATTAATACCCCAGGAATCAGGCGGTTTCCGCTTGCAGTAGCACTGTAAGGGCTGGAGAATAAATCTCTGACAGTTCGGGCTGTAACGCCTATTAACACTATTTTACCCTTCACCAATTTAGGATCAACTTTTCGATCCAAAACTTGAGTTAGTGTCACGCTCTTTGCTATATTTTCAGCAGAGCGGTAATTGAGTAAGACTTGATAGCCTTGGGCATTAATTTTTTGATAACCTCCTGAGTCCGATCGCAATTTTGAAAATACTGTTTTATTAGCCTGAATTTCTTGTTTTTTTGTCAATTGAGAATCTATTTTTTTGCTATCCAAATAGGCAAAAGCTAGCCGCATTGAAAATGAAGCCAGTGTCGTTTTACCATCGTCAGCAAACATCAAATTACGACGCACTCTACCATCGGAATCGAGGACTAAATCGTTAAACCCTATCCGATTTTTTGGTATATGGGGAGGTGGCGGAGCTCGATCGTACTCTGAGTTGCCGATGAAGGTAATGGGGATTACTTTGGGATTTTTTAACTGAGTTACTAATTCTGGATTCCCCGGTTCGTAGGGGATATCGCGAATTATATCGATGCCAATAGCTGTGGGTTCTAGACGCGCTATTTCGGCGATCGCTTTTGCTAAAACGCGATCGGAAATTGGCCATTTCTTAAAAGCATGAATGTCCTGTTCTGTGATTGTCACTACCAGCAACCTAGGGTCAGGACCCGCATCGGGCCGCAACTGCACCATGAGGTCGTAAGCCTTTAATTCTAGTGGCTGCAACCAGCCTAAATGTCGCACTCCCAATAGAGTTCCCGTCACGGCAATGCAGGTAATAATCAGAGGTTGCAAGTCAGCGAAGGGGAAGGAATGAGTTAAGTTTTTCCAACTCCAGCCTCTATCCTTCACATGATGATGAAATTGATGCAAAAATTTGGGCATATTGATAATTATTTTTTCAACTTTCCTTGAAAAAATGCACCCCTCTTAACTTATCAAATCAAACAATTTGGGATTTTTGATTTGAGATCGTGGAATTGGATTTTACATGGTCTGCACAGATGAATCCGGGGGTTCTTCTTGTTTTAATTCCAAATCCCAAATCCCAAATCCCAAATTGTTTGACTAATGCCAAATTTTTAGTTTTCTTGTGCGGTTTTGGCGATCGCACTTAACTGCAATCCCTGCGGATAACTGTTTTCTTCTTTGCTGCGCTTGATGTCGGCGATTGAAATCTGCGGTTTGAGGTATTTTGCCAAAACTTTAACCACGTCACCCCGATCGATCGTCCCTGCTACTGAACCAATCGGCGAGAGGACGATGATTCGGGAAAGTTGACGGGCTTCCATGCTGTTAATTACTTCTGCGATGGATGCTTTTTCGGAAACTGTGGGGGTTTTTTGGAGGGGTTTCAAAATGTTGTGCAAAGTTTGAAGTTGCCACTGACTGCGTTCAGTGAAGCGGATATCGTCGATCGACACTAAGCCCAAATCCCGGCCGTTGGTCGCAGCAATGTAAAATGGAAACGGATTGACTTCTAACAAATATCGATCGGCAAATTCTCGCAGAGTCAAATCTGCATCTACAACTCGAAACTCGCGACTCATCGCATCGCTGGCTTTAATTTTGAGCAGGGCTTCTTGCAGTGAAGTAAATCGGCTATAAGCAGTGGCATTGCGAATGCCAAACCAGCCGATCAGCGCAATCCACAAACCGTCGTAATCGCGCGCTAACAAGCATAAACTCAGACCCAAGGCAACGCCCAGCCAACCTAAAACTTGTCCTGTTTTTGCCGCCCAGCGAACGCCGACAAATCGAGAGCCGGTGATTTTCCAAATAGCTGCTTTTAAAACTTGTCCTCCATCCAAAGGCAGACCGGGAATTAAGTTAAATAATCCCAAAACGAGATTGATTAGTGCTACCCTTTCGGTGACAATTGCTAGCAAACTTTTCGGGGGAAGAACTTGAGAACCCAAACCGAGGATTAAAAACAGCGCAAAGCTGACGAAAGGGCCTGCCATGGCTACTTGAAAAGCTTGACCGGGAGTTTTTGATTCTGAGTCGATCGAAGCTACTCCGCCAAATAAAAATAGGGTAATAGAATTAACTTTAATGCCTTGTGATATGGCAGCCAAACTGTGTCCGAGTTCGTGCAAGAGTACGGAAGCAAACAGCAGCAGAGCTATTGCCAACCCCGCACTCCAGGAGAGCGCAGGCCCCCACAGGCGGTAACTACTGGCGTATTCGCGGGTTGCTAAGGCTAAAATTATAAACCACGAGTAATCTATAAGTAGGGGGATGCCAAATAAAGAGCCGATTCGCCAACCTGTCTGCATGAAGTTTCCTGGGAAAGGAGAGCAAGAAAGAGTTTCTATTATATCTTTTCTTCCCCTTGCCTTTGCCTTTCCCCTGATTTTTACAGAACTCCGGCGTTACCTAAGCCCAAGATTACTCCAGCTCCGAGCAAGTGGCCGAAGCTGGTTGTTGCTAGCAATTCTGGTATGCCGAAGCCTTTGAACATTCCAGGCACTTGAACGGGTAAAGCTGGGCCCTTGCCTCGGTGTTGCTTGGAGATGCCGTAGTAGCCGATCGCGATCGCCAGCAAATTGCATAAAATCATTGTCAGTCCTACCAGTGGCGACCACTCCGGCGTTGAGGGAACGGTAGATTGTACGGCTAACAGCAAAGATGAGTCCATCATGTTTTTATCTCCTGATTTCACAGATAAATTGATTTCCAAGATTATAAAAAGCGGTTTGCATTAAACTAAGATTTGTTTTAATAGTTAACAATTCGTTGATATTTTGATACAAATTCGGAACCGAGGAGGAAGAGTGCGGGTTAAAATTTGCGGAATCACTAAATTAGACCAAGGAATTGCGATCGCCCGCTTGGGAGCCCAGGCTTTGGGGTTTATCTGCGTGCCGGCTTCCCCCCGCTATGTCAGCCCAGAAACTATTCGCGTCATTGTCGAGCAATTGCCGGAAAATGTCGATCGCATCGGCGTTTTTGCGAACACCACAATAAAAAACATCTGTCAAGTAGCTGCAGAGTCAAATTTAAGCGGGGTGCAGTTACACGGAGATGAAACGCCGGAATATTGCGATCGGCTGCGGGAGTTTTTGCCGGGAATTGAAATTATAAAAGCTTTGAGAGTTAAGACTCCTGAAACTCTAGAGACTGCGGCTGTTTACGCTGTTCGTGTCGATACTTTACTGCTAGATGCTTACCATCCAGAGCAATTGGGCGGTACTGGAAAAACGATCGACTGGATGATGTTATCAAAGTTTAGACCGCAGTGTCCTTGGCTGCTGGCGGGCGGTTTAACAGCGGATAATGTTTTAAATGCAATTGATAGCGCGATCGGCAATAACTTCAGCGGTGTTGACCTTTCTAGTGGCGTAGAAATAGCGCCAGGAGATAAAGATTTGACCAAAGTTGCTCAGTTGTTCGCTCTCATTAAGTCAACTTGCTAATCATTGATAAGTGGCAATACAAAATTCGCGCTTTTTATGCGATTCATTGTTTAGTCTGCCTGAGCGAAGCCTGCCGTAGGTTAGGCAGACTTCGTTTGTATAGTAGCGGTTGCAACCGCAGTTTATGCCGTTTATTCTTTTATCGACGGATCTCAAAAGTGCGATCGCCCTCCGGGTCTTCGTATTCCAAAACTAACGCACTAACCGTAGCACCGGTGGGGCCGCCGCGGCACCAGCTAATAATTCCTTCAACAGCTTTTTTATCGCCTTCAAAGACAGCTTCGACGCGGCCGTCGGGGAGATTTCTCACCCAGCCGCTGAGGCCGAAATACTTTGCTTGATTCATCGTTGAATATCGGTATCCTACTCCTTGAACTAATCCCGAAACAAAAACACGGACTCTGACAAGCTGCGATGATTGGTTTTGCATAAACGGGTCAACTTACTGCGAACATCTCTTGGAAAATTTTAAGGATCAGTTTGATTATGTTAAATTTTAGTGCGATTCCCTTCGGGATAGCTGCGCTTCACGCGCTGCCGGGATTCCTGATACGTCGCGTCACCCTGGCTTTTTCAACTATTCCCGATTTCACTGATTGGCTGGTTGCAGCTATGCTCGCGCTGGTTTACACTTCGATCGCTCTTTCCGTGGGTTTTTGGTCGGGATTTCTGAAAGTAGACGTGCAAACCTCTCGGCGTACAATTGTGGGAGTGCTTCTTGGCTGTTTGTTAAGTCCGGGCATCACCGAGGAATTATTGTTCCGCGTGTTAATGCTGCCGCACCCGTTCGAGAATGCTTCTGGGTTAATCCTGTGGTTTTGGGGATGCACGAGTTTGGCGGTTTTTGTAGTTTACCACCCGCTGAACGCGCTGACTTTTTACCCGGTTGGTCGATCGACCTTTATGAATCCAGTGTTTTTGCTGCTGGCGGCAATCTTGGGAGTTGCGTGCTCCATCGCATACCTGCAAAGCGGTTCTATCTGGCCTGCGGTGGCCGTTCACTGGCTGGCAGTGACAGCCTGGCTGCTGCTACTGGGCGGTTACAGGAGGCTGTATGGTTAAATGTAAAAAGTTCAGTATAACTATTTTGTTGGGAGGATCTCAGTTGTGGCTATCATAGGAGCGATCGTAGGTTTTTTGGCAGGCATAGCAGTTGCTTACTGGTTGGTAGAAAAGCGGTTAAACAAGCAAAAGCAAGAATACTTGCAGCAAACTCGCAGAATTACTGAGGAAATAGAATTAGCTCAGATGTCTCGGGTGCAACAAGCTGTCGAAACTCAGCAAGGAGAACGGGAAAATCAGCTTAGAAAAGCTACTATCGAACACGAAAATTTACTCAGACAAGTTACTACCCAATACGAAAATCAGCTCAAACAAGTTGCGAATCAATACGAAACCAGGCTCAAACAAGTTCAGGCAGAACGCGACAGTCAGCTTCAACAAGTTGCTGGCGCAGACGAGCACGAGCTGCGGCGACAAATCAGCGAGGAATTAGAAGCTGCTAACAATGCTAGGATGCAGCAAAATATACAATCTCTGCAAGCAGAACACGAACATCATTTACTTAGAGTTGCTGACGAATTGCATCTAAATTATCAAGCTCAGATGGAACAACATTTGCAAAACCTGCAAAATGAACACGAAATTCGCTTGAGGCAAACTGCTGAGGAATATGAGAACCGCGAGGTTGAGATGCAGTTAAATATGCAGGCTTTGCAAGAGCAATACGAGAGTCAGTTGCAAGCCGCTAACGAGCAGTTGAAAGCTCACGAAGCTCAGATGCAAGCTACTATCAGGTCTTTGCAAGAGCAGTACGAGAGTAATGTACAACCACCAGAAGTCCCGGAGGAGCAGTTCAGTCAGTTAAATCCCACAGAATTTGGAGAATATTTACCACAACAAGAAGTTTGGCAGGAACAGTCAAGTGAGTTAAATCAAACAGAATTTGAAGAAGAGTTAAATTACACAGATTTTTCCGAACCACAATCAATTGATTTACCTCAACCAGTAGCTGAACAACAGCTTCCAATTGCCAGACAAGCACCAAGCTATTCCCTACCGCAGTTGATGGGATGTGTTCAAAGTCAGGACAAAGAAACTCGCAAGTTTGCAGCGTCTGCTTTAGGTAAAATGGCTGCTGCTAATGCTCTGAGAACCGAAGGTCAGCGAGCAATAGAAACATTGGGGAAATTAGCTCAAGATATTCACCCGGAGGTGCGCGGAGCCGCTGTGGAAGCACTAGCAATGATTAAGTCGGAAAAAGTGATTCCGCTGTTGCAAAAAGCTTTGCGAGATATAGATAGCGGTGTGGCTAAATCGGCAAGTGCTGCGCTCAATAAGTTTAAGTTTTATCCGCGCACTCCGGCCGCTAAGCCCAAAACTGTCGATCTGAAGAAACCAAAGCGTTAAGTAGTTACTAGGATAAATATAGCAATTCTCAATTACCTACAAAGCAGGAGACAACAACGTTGTCTCCGGAGCATCTCAGCAGAGAGTAAAAAGCGTTTTTTTGGTGTGCGATCGTCCAGCCCAGCACAGTATATACATATAGCGAGCGTCCGGATCGCACGCATTTAAAAGCAAAGCTGAGATGCTCCCGTTGTGTCCTTAATATTATGTCCTTACCGAGGTGCTGTATGGTAATTAATTTCAATTACTACCACAAATATATAGTGAACACTTTGTAGGTTGGGTTGGGGAACGAAATCAAACTCAATTATCTGGGGGGGTGACAAAGAGGTCTACGAGATAGACTGTATAAGGGTTGCAGCCCGCATACCTTGTTGATAAAAGCGGCGTTTAGAAGGAGTTAACTTCATTAACTGTTCCACCTCCAAAGAATATTGTTCTAGATAATTAACCCACTTTTCTCCATCTAATCCAACACCAAATGTACTCCGTATTCGATATCTTTTTTTAGGTTCTTTGCGACAAGATACATATTTTTGTACCTGCTTTTTCTTCAGTTCAGTGCCTTGAAATATTGCCCAAGTGTACGCAAGTGTCATGAGCAGAATCATGTTAATTAGTCGGTTCCCTTTGAGGCTTGTTCCTTCAATATCATAGCCTCCTGTTTTACAGTCTCGGAACATTTCTTCAATGCCCATCCGCTGCTTATAAGCATTGATCGCTGCCGGCAATGACCCTAAATCTGTGAGTATAAACCACGCTTCATCAACCTTCCATCCCCCGTAGTTCCTTTTCCACTTACAAGCAAGATCAAATCCGGTCGCAGGTCGAGTTTTCCTCACTCTTTTATCTTGAAAATATAAAGAGGTTCCTGGTACTATTCCGAATTCATCTAACCGTTGCCAAACTAAATGTTCCGTTTCGACACAATGATTTTTTTTCAGTCTTAAACAAAAAGATACACCCTTTTCCCTCAGCCAGTTTCCCAAATCGACAGAACAAAATTCACGGTCTCCTAAAACGATGACTTTATATTCTGAAAATAATGGTAAAACTTGCTGTAAATTGGTTGGAGAGTGACTCGAAGTTACTGTTTCCCAATTTGGGCAACAGTGACCAGTATAATGGAATTGCTCTTCGCTCCCAGATCAGGCTAACCATAAAGAGATTAATGCGCCCCCATTGACTGCGGTCGATTGCAATTGATAAAGTTTGACCAACACGGCAATAAGTAATCAACCAATAAGTAATTAATGGGAACCAAATTAGTGAGATAGTTAAGTGAGGCAAATCGAGAAACCTTTGTAGTTTTCTACGCCGACTTTCTGTTGTAATTGGATAGGGAAATACCCGCGACAGCCGTTCTAATCTCACTTGTTTTTCTGATTGTATCAAGGGTAGCAAGATTCCAATCAGTTTAAATTGAGCTGAACTTAGTTGTTTTTTTAAATGAATGAGGTAGAATGTTGGTATCATTATTTTTGAGATAGGCAAGCGTGTAACAATTATGCTGCCTATCTTTTTTGAGCAGCGGATTGGCTCAATCCTTACAAAGGTATGGGTTTCAGGCTGGTTGTTACCCCCCCAGGGACATTGCATAAGCTCTGCGTTTTGTGAGGTGTCATTTTTGGGCGCTCGCACTCTCAATTCATCATACCATAATTCAGCAACGCCTGCTTTTGAAGCTGGGGTCGGTCTGACGCAAGACTATCCACGATGGCTTTGATGTCTTCACTTAGAGTCGGCAACTTGCTTTCCACTGGTTTTCGGCCTCTGGCCTTGAAGGCATCAATACAACTTAGCCCTGTTTCTAGCTCTCGTTGTCTTTTTCTGATGGTATCTCGACACCACCCCAGTTCTGTTTGAGCTTGGCGTTGACCTCCTGTCCCTAATTCTTGGACTATCTGGGCCATAAATCTTCGCCGCTGTGTACCTTTGAGCGTTTTCGCTGTTTGCCACAGACAAGCTTTGAGGGTTTCAGTTAGTTCTAGCACGTTGAGTTTTTTTGTGCGTTAGCCTTAATTTAGTTTACCCTCTCCGGGGACTGGAAGAGTTTATTTCTTGGATGTCCCTTAGTAGATCGGTGGGGAAATTCATAAGTATGTAACAAAATATTAAGTAGGGTGATGAGACTTAAATTTAATACGTTGTGTACGATAATTTCCGGGTCTTCTGGGTTTGAGGTGATAATAAAAACTAATTAGAAAAGCAAGCTAATAGTCGAGCTCGAAAATTGTCGAAA
>NZ_JAUBPO010000106.1:0-24712 GCF_036700785.1 Microcoleus sp. S28C3
CCGTTGCCGTTGGAGTATGGACGTTTGCCGGTCTTTGGGCGAGCGCACTTTTTGACCTGCTTAGTCTAAACTCCAAATCTAGTGCTGCAATCGAGTGCTTTGACAAATCGGGAAAACCATTTGCTAGCGACTGCGATCCCAGTATGGGATGGCGAACCGGCGCAACGGCAGGCTGGAAACGCATTGAAGCAGACGAACACTTCTACGGTTTCGGCCAACGCACCGGCTTTCTCGACAAACTCTCCGAAGTCAAGACAAACTGGACAATAGACGCGCTTGACTACAATTCCCTCAGCGATGAAATGTACCAGGCGAGCCCATTTATATATCGGCTTGAATCCCGATCGCGCTTACGGCATCTTTTTCAACACCACATTTTGGAGTCAATTCGACATCGGCGCCCAACAACCGGGAGTTTTGCGGATGGAAACCAGAGGCCCGGAACTCGATTACTACATCATTTACGGCCCGGAACCCGCCCAAATTCTCGCCACCTACACGCAGTTAACCGGCCGGATGCCGCTTCCGCCAAAATGGGCGCTGGGATACCACCAATGCCGCTGGAGCTACGAATCCGAGGACGTTGTGCGGGAGTTGGCGCAGGAATTTCGCGATCGCGCGATTCCCTGCGATGTCATCCACCTCGACATCGACTATATGGACGGCTACCGCATTTTTACCTGGAGCCCGAAGCGTTTCCCCGATCCCGCGAAACTGATCGCAGACTTGAAAGCAGCCGGTTTTAAGGTTGTCACCATTGTCGATCCCGGTGTCAAGTACGAACCGGAAGGGGATTATGAAGTATTCGATCGGGGTGTGGAAAACGACTATTTCGTCCGCACCGCAGAGGGAAGGCTATTCCACGGTTACGTTTGGCCCGAAAAAGCGGTGTTTCCCGACTTCCTGCGGCCAGAGGTGCGGTAGTGGTGGGGCGAATTGCACAAAAACCTTACAGATATGGGCGTTGCGGGGATTTGGAACGACATGAACGAACCTTCGATCGCAGAACGACCTTTTGGTGACGGCCACGAACACATCTGGTTTCCGCTGGATGCACCGCAAGGCCCGGCATCCGAGGGCGCAACCCACGCGGAAACGCACAATTTGTGTGGTTTAATGATGGCGAAAGCTTGTGCACAGGGCTTGCAAAAAGTGCGATCGGGCGAGCGATCTTTTGTGCTGACGCGATCGGGTTTTGCGGGCGTTCAGCGTTACTCCTCGGTATGGATGGGCGACAATCAATCGCTGTGGGATCATTTAGAAATGCCGATGCGGATGCTTTGCAATATGGGGCTTTCCGGCGTGGCGTTTGTCGGTTGCGACATCGGCGGTTTTGCGGAGAATGCAACCGCCGAAATGTTCGCGCAGTGGATGCAGGTGGGAATGCTGTATCCCTTGATGCGCGGTCATTCGGCGATAAGTACGGCCCAGCACGAACCGTGGGTTTTTGGCGATCGCACTGAGAAGATTTGCCGCGAATACATGAATTTGCGCTATCAGTTGTTGCCTTACATTTACACCTTGTTTTGGGAAGCTGCGACCACGGGAACGCCGATTTTGCGACAGTTACTGTATCACTTTCCGCGCGATCGGGCAACTATATCACCTTTACGATCAAGTATTGCTCGGCCCGTCGCTGATGGCTGCACCTGTTTACCGCCCTGGAGTTGAGCATCGCGCCGTGTATTTGCCGGAGGGTACTTGGTACGATTGGTGGACGGGCGAATGCTATCAGGGCCCGACGCACATTTTAGCCCATGCGCCTTTGGAGACAATGCCGCTTTACGTGCGGGGTGGGGGCATAATTGCGATCGCACCTGTGAGGCAATTTGTCAGCGAAGAACCGCTTGAGTCATTAAAAATGCGAATTTGCCCCGGAAGCGGTGAATGGACGCTTTATGAGGACGACGGACACAGTTTTGAACATGAAAAAGGTGTCTGGGCAACGACTAATTACAAGGTGTATTTGGAAGGGGACAAAATCATTGTTGAAATTGCCGCGCGCGAGGGTCAATTTTTGATATCAGAACGCGAAGTTATTGTGGAAGTTGTTGCCGTTGGCGAACAGCGATTTACAGATGACGGTACGGTGCGGCGTTTGACATTTGGGTAGTTTGATATTTGCCGCTTTCCCACTAACCCGCCGGGGGTTTTAACCCCCGTCTCACAGCTCAAGTCCACTTAAGTGGACTGAAGAAACAGCCTAGCAGACTTGATGTAAATCCTGTACATATTGAGAGGCACTCCTGTTCAAACGAAGCTAACCAACTCAAATTCTAAATATTAACCAATAGTCCTCTTTAGAGGACTTTAGCTATGAGACAGGGATTTAAATCCCTGGCGGCCTAATTGTTAGCGAACTATATTAATTGACGACTACTGTTATAATACAGCAGGAGGAGATGAACAAATAAAATTATTGCGATTGAATTATGCAACCTATCCAAATTACCACCTTCCAAGCTCTGTGGCGCAGCTTGGGCCTGATAATCAAAGCCGCACCAATTGAACTCCGCAATTTAATATTACTCAACATCATCGGCGGTGCTGCCCCCTCTGCCGTGCTATTTTTAGATAAATTAATCATTGATGAAGTATCTCGGTTGCTGTCGCAAACCCAAACAGCACAGCCCTTTGCTTTGATGCTTTCCCGGCCAATATTGCTGTGGAGTATTGGCGGAGTCTTAAGTCTCAAGTTAGTCGGTGATGCCCTAGACACAATGAACTCTTTTGTGGCGACATCTTTGCGCGATCGCGTTCAAGGCTTTGTCGAAGGAAAAGTCCTCGAAAAAGTCGCCAATTTCGACGATATTGCCCTCTTTGAAAACCCGGAACTATTAAATATAGTAGAGCTCGCGAAAACTGGAGTATCCAAAATACAGCAACTAGCCTTTACCATCAGCATGACCATCACGGGAATTTTTATATTTATTCCATCGATAGGCCTTGCTGCTGCGATAGCTTGGTGGGTGCCAGTGCTGATGTTGATTTCATCCTCTCCCTCAATTTACACCCAAAGAAAATATAGCAGAATTATCTGGAGAGTTCAAAGAAAGCAAGCTAAAATCAGCCGCGAAATGAACTTATCTGCTAGAGTTTTGACAGGCGAAGAATATGCTAAAGAATTGCGTTTGTTTGGGTTGCAAGAACTTTGGCTCAAACGCTGGCAGGGTCAGTTTTTGCAATTTTTTAGCGAGATGCAGCAAATCCGAAAAAAAGGAGCTATTGTTGTACTTTTCTGGTCGATGTTTAGTAGAATCGGAGTGGTTTTGCCATTTATTTATGTCGTAATGGGAGCTTTGGGTGGCCGCTATACTTTGGGCGATTTAGCACTCTATTCTGGTTTGATTGTCCAAGTAAAGCAAAGTTTGCACATACTGATTAGCACTTCTACTAATTTGTACGATATCTCTCTCAGCGTTAGCCCGATTTTTCAACTGTTGGAACTCAAACCAGAATTGCAGTCTCCGCTTGGAGATGTGGCGTCTCGCCTGCCGCTTTTAGAGGATAGCAGCAAAGATTATGAGATGACAAAAGATAAAATTGGCATCGAGATTAAGCATTTATCTTTCTGCTATCCCGGTAGTAATAAAAGCACGGTTGAAGATATCAACTTAACGATTAATCCGGGTGAAATGCTAGTGCTTGTTGGTGAAAATGGCGCGGGTAAAACGACCCTTGGCAAACTCCTCGGTCGCCTGTACGACCCGACAAGCGGTACGATCGCCTGGAACGGCAAAGATTTGCGATCGTACTCTCTAGCATACGTGCGATCGCGCATCGCCGTCGTTATGCAAGATTACGCCCGTTTCCCCTCCACAGTCCGCGAAAACGTCGGTTTCGGCGACTTGCTTTCACTGTCGGATGACAGCGCAATTAACGAAGCTATTTCCGAAGCAGGGATTGCAGCTAAAGTCAACAGTTTAGAGCAAGGTTTAGAAACACCGTTGGGGAAACAATTAGAAGACGGCATAGACTTATCGGGGGGACAGTGGCAAAGAATTGCGATCGCCCGCGCCTTAATGCGGCTTGACACAGCCGAAGTGCTAATTTTTGACGAACCAACCGCCGCCCTCGACCCCAAGACAGAACACGAAATTTACAGCATCTTCCGCCAAATAGCGACCGGGAAAACAACAATAGTCATCAGTCACAGATTAGGACTAGCAAAAATTGCCGATCGCATCGCCGTCATGGAAAACGGTAAAATAGCAGAAATAGGAACTCACGACGAATTGATAGAATTGGGCCAAATTTACTATTCAATGTTTACCCGTCAAGCTAGCAGCTATCTTTAGTCAACAGTCAACAGTCAACAGTCAACAGTCAACAGTCAACAGTCAACAGTTGACTATCTCCCCGTCAGCGTATCCGCATAAGGATCGGGCAAAGCTTGCTGCACTTCAAGCGACAAAGAATCTCCAGTCAACGGTTGGCTAATCAAATTTTTTTTTACCCCATCACCCCGGCGATCGCGCTCTTGCAACTTCAGCAATTCCTCTTGATAAAGAGCAACAATTCGCCCTAAACTCACCACCAGATCATCCCAATTATCATCTCCTACCAACTTCTCAGAAATTCCTTCAAATAACTCTCCCGCTTGCCTTTTTTGAACATAAGCTTTCAACAGCTTTCCCGACTTTTGCAAAACTGCCTGATAAATCTCCCCATCAGACCACCACAGCCCCTGTTGACTCAGCAGCCAAGTCAAAATATACTCGCGAGCGTGTTGCTCCTTCACCCAGGCCGCGAGATACTGCAAATCTTCCATAGTTACAGTCTCCTAAATCTTGCTCAAAATGTCCGCTTGTTTGTATCTACCGTTACTGCGATCGACTGAATATCTGCTTTATTATCACCCGCCGAGCTCTTTAATATCCCTTAAATCTTAAAAAAACCCTACTGATTTACCAAACAGCAATTCTTAGAATATAAAAATAAACCTAAACCTCCTAGGTCTATTGTCCAATACTTTTAGTCCACCGGAAAGCGGTACACCCCGCCTCGCTTTCCTCTCTCGCAAACCTATCCTCAAGCGGGAACAACCAGCGGGTTATTAGCATGACAAAGCAAAATTTTGGTTTAATCGGTCTAGCCGTGATGGGCGAGAACCTAGCGCTCAACGTCGAAAGCAGAGGTTTCTCCGTGGCTGTGTACAACCGCACAGCAGCCAAAACCGACGACTTCATGGCCCTGCGCGCCCCCGGCAAGAACATTGTAGGCACCAAGACTCTGACAGAATTCGTCGATGCCCTAGAAACCCCGCGCCGAATCTTAGTCATGGTGCAAGCTGGGAAACCCGTAGATGCGGTCATCGACCAGCTCAAACCCATGCTGTCACCGGGCGACATGATTATTGACGGCGGCAACTCGCTATACGACGACACCGAACGCCGCACCAAAGATTTAGAATCGATCGGACTGGGATTTGTCGGCATGGGCATCAGCGGCGGCGAAGAAGGCGCGCTCAACGGTGCTAGTTTGATGCCCGGTGGCACCCGCACTGCTTACGGTCTACTAGAGCCAATTCTCACCAAAATTGCGGCTCAAGTAGATGACGGCCCCTGCGTCACATTCATCGGCCCCGGCGGCGCCGGTCACTACGTGAAGATGGTTCACAACGGCATTGAGTACGGGGATATGCAGCTCATTGCTGAAGCCTACGATTTGCTCAAAAACGTTGGTGGATTGGACGGCAAGCAGTTGCAGGAAGTTTTTGCCGAATGGAATACCACAGACGAACTCAACTCGTTTTTGATTGAAATTACGGCTAATATTTTCAAGTACATTGACCCGGAAACTAAGCATCCCTTAGTTGAGGTAATTATGGACGCAGCGGGTCAGAAAGGCACCGGCCGCTGGACTGTAATGAGTGCTTTGGAATTGGGCGTGAGCATTCCGACAATTATTGCTGCTGTGAATGCCAGAATCATGTCTTCTTATAAAGCAGAGCGCGTCAAAGCTTCTCAAGAACTAACTGGGCCTAGCGCTAAGTATGAAGGCGATACTAAAGAGTTTGTCAACAAAGTTCGGGATGCGCTTTACTGCTCGAAGATTTGCTCCTACGCGCAAGGCATGGCGCTGTTGAGTGCGGCCTCGAAGTCGTACAACTATGACTTGAGTTTGAGCGAAATTTCCAGAATTTGGAAAGGTGGCTGTATCATTCGGGCTGGATTTTTGGACAAGATTAAAAAAGCTTTCAAGGACGATCCCGCGCTGCCGAATTTGCTGTTAGCGCCGGAGTTCAAACAGAGCATTCTCGATCGCCAATCAGCTTGGCGGGAGGTGTTGGCTACTGCTAGCACGCTGGGGATTGCAGTGCCAGCCTTTAGCGCGTCGCTGGACTATTTCGACAGCTACCGACGCGAAAGATTGCCGCAAAACCTCACGCAAGCTCAGCGTGATTATTTCGGGGCTCACACCTACGAACGCACCGACAAACCGCGCGGCGAATTCTTCCACTCTGAGTGGACGCAGACTGCTAAAGAGTCGCTGCAAACAGGTACTACGGACTAATTAATTTTGGTAGGGTGCGTTTCGGCGCACCTTACGAATTTATTGGCAGTTGCAAATTGTTTTGACGTTTGTTAATGAGTAAATCGGGTACAATCCTAACTACTCGTTTAAAACAAATGTAATTTTATGAAAAAATTTATACTAAGATCCGCTGCATTTATAGGTGATATTGCGGCATCGGTATTGGATACATTGAAAGAAGAAGAGTCAAGCAAACGTTTATTAGACAGTGGTATTCTGGAAGTGGATTCAATGACGGGAAAAGAGTTTGAAAATTTTCTCTATGTCCATTTTAGAAACTTTGGTTATGGTGTTACTTTAACTCAAGATAGTCAAGATTATGGGGCGGATTTAATTTTATACAAAGATGGATCGAAAACTGTAGTTCAAGCGAAAAGAAGCAAAAATCCAGTTGGTATTAAAGCAGTTCAAGAAGTAGCAGGAGCCGTCAGACATTACAAAGGAAATAAAGGCAGAGTCATCACCAACAACAGATTTACCGAAAATGCTTACAACCTTGCTGAATCTAACGACATAGAGTTATGGGATCGAAAACAACTAATCGAATTCATCCTGATAGCTAAAAACTGTAAATAAGATCGATTCCGGTGGCACTCATCCATGATTGTTGACTGTTTACTGTTAGTAGTCAAAAAATAGCAACGGAGAGGACACGGCAGTGCCGTTTCCCTACCCCAAAATAATCGCTTGCGCTCGCACCAGATGCAACCATCCCCCGATTAATTGTAGGGACACAGCAGTGCCGTGTCCAGATTGTGGGTAATATCCTGTTCCCTAACTACAGTAAGTTATATATAAAAGATGCACTGCTTTCTCAGTATCTTTAATTTCACTTATTCATCATGTTACAAATTTCTAATACTGTGTTCATTCCAGATGGCGAAATCGAGATTAGTGCGATTCGCTCTCAAGGCGCGGGGGGACAAAATGTAAATAAGGTGGCGAGTGCTATTCACTTGCGCTTTGATATCCCAGCTTCCTCATTGCCCGATCGCTACAAGGAGCGTTTGTTGCAAATCAACGACCAGCGCATCACCTCCGAAGGTGTGATTGTCATCAAAGCCCAGGAACACCGCAGCCAGGAACAAAACCGGGAGGAGGCTTTGAGACGGCTGCAAGAACTGATTAAAAGTGCGATCGTCATACCGAAAAGGCGCAAACCCAGCAAAGCAACTCGTAGTTCCCAGCGCAAGCGTCTCGACAGCAAAACCAAGCGAGGGCAGATTAAAGCTCTGAGAGGGAAAGTCACGGATTGATCGATGAAAGGTCGATCGGGCTTTTTGAGTTTTTACTTGTCAGTCGGGATTTGGTGGGCCTAAGTCGTTAGGTAAATCGTTAAGCGTTTTTCCCAAAGCTTTGCAAAGAGCTTTCATTTGAGCAATGGTCAGTTCTGGTTCGTCTAGTCCTCGTTCCCATTTGCTAATGGCTTGCTGAGTTAGGGTTTTTGTGCGGGTTTTGTCGGGAATTTGTTTTGCTAAGGCGGATTGCGATAAACCAACAGCCTCCCGCAAGATTTGCAGTGCTGGTATATCTTTGGACTCTTGAGTTTGTTTCTTTCGGGGCATATCATAGCAAATTCACAACCAAAGTTGTTGACAAATCGGTTAAATACAACTAAGGTTGTTTAATATAGAGACAACACAAAGGCCGCTGCTTTAGCCGGACGGTGGAAACGCTTTGGTTTAGCGAGCTGCCTTATTTGTAGTTTCTACCCATTATGCCTGCATAGCAAAGCCTATTTTCCGGGCTTGGGTGCATGACTCAAACCCGTTTCCCTAGACATTTCCGAACCCCTGCGGGTTAGTTGTCGTTCTGCGAGGGCGATCGACTTGGTAAGTCATCGGGAATTTTAGTTACATCTAATCCTAAAAGCTCAAACATAGTTTTTAGAGAAACCTGGTACAGGTTAGCCAGTGCAGCTACGTTTTCAACAGTTGGCATGGACTTTCCTGATTCCCAGTCAGCTTGCATCCGCTCAGAAACGCCGATATGTTGTTTGACTTGAGGGCGGGTTAGCCCAGCTTGTTCTCTCAGAAGCCTTAATGGAGACTTCTCCTTTTCTTGCAAATTTTCTTCCACAGTGCATGAAGTTTGTTTCATGAAGCTAACCTCTTGACTTGGTTGTTTTGATGAAGTACACTTCATGTAGAGCCACCCAAAAAAAGGCGGCCGGGCGAGCCTACTTTCGTCAAAATGCAGGTTTGAAGAACCGCCTTACTTGTAGTCTCTATCAATTGTGCTTGCATACCCAAGCGTATTTTCGGGGGTTGGGCGCATACCTCAAGCCTATTTTCCTCAAGCCCGAGGAGGTGATGCCATGTAAAAGGTCGATCGACCTCACAGGACAGTTTAAAATTGTATCAAATATCAAGACCATGATTTAGCTCTGTTTGTTAGCTGCCCCTCGGGGGTACGTAATCATCAACAAGCCCTGAAACATCTAGCCCGATCGAGTGACAGAACTGTTTCAAGCTAATATTTAGGGCTGTACAGATGGCTATTGCAGTATCAACTCTGGGTTTTTGTTTTCTTTTTTCTATTGAATACAAAGTATCTTCAGAGACTTTCCCCGTCAGTTGCTGGCTAAGCTCTCGGCGACTAAAGCCCCTGTATTCTCTAATTTCTGCAAGGCTCATTTCGTATAAATCCCGTACTTCTTGATTCATGGTGCAGAATATTTCGTAGTTTACCCTTGATAAAAGCAGTAAGTCTGACTAAACTACGAATAAGGACATAGCAAAGCGGTTGGGCGAGCCTCCTTTCGTCAAAATGCAGGTTTGAAGAACCGCCTTACTTGTAGTCTCTATCAATTGTGCTTGCATACCCAAGCGTATTTTCGGGGGTTGCGCGCATACCTCAAGCCTCTGTTTCTCAACGCCGAGGAGGTGATGCCATTTAAAAGGTCGATCGACCTCACAGGAGTGCCCAGCTCAAAATTGTATCAAAGATCCAGACCAAAACTTCTACTTTGCGATCGCACAACTTCCGTGCTATCGTGCCCTTTCTCGAACCATTCCAGATAATGTCCACATCAATTGACAACTTCTACCTAGGCGATGTCGCCTCCAACTTTCACTTTGCAGGCCCGCTGCTAGACTTTGAAGAAGAAATCCAGAATCAATCTCCCTTTCACGATTTAGACTACCTGACAGGCGAAATTAAAAGGGGATTCCTAGACTACGTGCGTCAAGGAATCATGCTGGACACGATCCGAAAACTGCGATTGTACAAACACAAGTTCAAAACTTTTAAAAGTTACTGCGAACAAGCATTAGGCAGACAGTATTTTTACTGCACGCAAATCATCAAATCGGCGAGCATTTGCCTGCGCTTAATTAAAGCCGGATTTGAGATTTTGCCGAGCTGCGTTGCTCAAGTTGTCCCTTTGTTCAAACACGCAATCACCGACCAATACGGCGACAGTCCTTTACAGGAAAAGTGGCAAGAAGTTGTTGATGTCATACCAAAAGAAAGGATTACGGCAGTAACTATTGCCGAAACAGTTGACAACAATCCCAACCTCCGGCTCAAACAAATTCGGATTAAAACCGACACTTACGCCCTTTTAACGAAAAAAGCAGCCGCAGCCGGACTGTCAATTTCGGAATTTTTGGCAAGGTTGGTTGACGAATACAATCCGAGAAATTTAGAGCAGCCAGCGGAACATACTCCCGAACAAGAGGAGATTTTAGACCAATTAGACGCGGAGTTTAAGAAGCCGGCAACGGAACAGACTTCAACTTCTGCCCAAGGAAAAGTTAAGTCTAAAGGTTTTGGAGTCAAAATTGAGCCTAAAGGTGGTAAAAGGGAAGTAAAGGCGAAAAGTTCGGAAGGGGAAGTAAAGGCGAAAAGTTCGGAAGGTGAAGTTAAGTTGAAAAATCGGCAAACTGAAATCAAAGCCGAGAAACAGTCGAATTCATTTAAAGAGAAAAATCATGAAGTCATCTGCCCAAAATCCAATCATGCGTCAACTGAAATTAATGGAGGTTCAACTGAACGAAATTCAGTGCCACCTTATTAAAGCCACTGTGTTGAATTGGTGGCAAATAGTTTTGCCTGACGGACAGAAGATTGCGATCGAGCACGCGGGCGGCGGACACTGGATTTTTCGGGCTAACGGGCTTGAGAAATCTCATCCAGAAGTGCGGCTAGCGGTGTTGAGGGCGATCGCCCAAGGCTGTCGCAGGTAAGTTATCAAGGGGTTTTTCCCTTTGGCGTCTCAAGTAGTGCTGCGGGTGAGGACACGGCTGTCAGGCCGTGTCCCGGAGGGGACTGGTGGGCAATCGACCGGATTTGAGATGATTTGGGGATGCAGGGGGGCGATCGACATTAGTTGCGTTTACTGTCGCAATTTCCCAACTGTGGGGCAAAGTTTAAAGTTCCCGCGTTGTGGGCCCTGGGCTGGTGTCAATGATGTTTTATGGGGTTTGGGGAGATGACGGAGTATCATAAATCTTGCTAAAATTGAGGTAGATTATCCCCACAGTGCTTACCCTTCACGCTGCGCTCAATGCCATTGCTCCTATTGCTCCGGGATGGTTACGCTCGTGGGTTCCCCCTGAGCGGTTTGAGCGATATAGCGGTTCCGTCTGTTGCTAAGAGCAATGCCTTAGCAGAGCCTGTTCCTAAATTTATGCCAAGCACCATTAGGCTAATCCTCAATTCGTGACATTTTCCCAGACTATACTCAAAAGACATCTCCAATAATCAACTTGAAATCCTTGTACCGAGGTAGCTGAAGCTTAATTTTGGGAGATGTTTAATGCTCTGCTTATCCCAATTGGATCGAGCAATTGCTCAATTGTCTGCACTAACATTTCCGGCTCAACCGGCTTGGAAAGATGCCTTTGAAAGCCAGCATCTAGCGCTTGCTGCTGATTGATGTCTCCGGCACAGGCAGTAAGTGCGATCGCGGGAATCTTTCCTCCCTGCTCTGTGGATAGTTGTCTGATTTGACCAATCAACTTATAGCCATCAATTTGTGGCATTCCAATATCAGCAATCAAAACATCTGGCTTAGATTCATTAAGTAGTTGTAGCGCATCTGTTGCTGAAGATACAGAGATCACGGTGGCTCCCGCTTGCTCCAAGATACATTGAACTAACTCTAAATTGTCTAGTTCGTCATCGACGGCCAGGATACATAATCTAGCCAAGGGTGAAGTGTGAGCATTGAGTGATAGATTTTCCTTGCGATCGCTGTTTGCCTCTTTGCTTCTGGCTAATAAGGGAAATGTGACAGTAAATGTTGCTCCCTGTCCTTCTACAAAACTTTCGGCTTTGACAGTTCCACCATGTAGCTCAACGACGTGACGCACGATCGCTAATCCCAGCCCTAACCCACCAAATGTTCTCGTAATACTGCTATCGGCTTGTCGAAATGTGTCAAAGACATAGGGAATAAATTCTGGCTGAATCCCTTTCCCTGTATCCCTGACTTGAATTTGAGCAGATGAATCAATCGTTTTTAGCTCAACTTCAACTCTACCTCCAGTTGGGGTGAACTTAATTGCATTGGCGAGCAAATTCCAGACAACCTGTTGCAATCGGGTAGCATCTCCTAACACATCGCCCACATTGAGTTCTAGCTGGGTGTTAATTTGAATGTTCTTCGCTGCGGCGGCTAAACTAACTGTTTCGATCGCGGCTTTAAGAGTTGTTTTCAAATTAATTGGAGTAGAATTAAAACTCAGCTTGCCTTGCAGAATGCGAGAAATATCGAGCAAATCCTCAATCAGTTGAACTTGCAACTGGGCGTTGCGTTCAATCGTTTCGAGAGCTACCGCCGTTTTGCCAGAATCCAGGGTTCCCCTTCGCAGCAGTCGAGTCCAACCCACAATCGGATTCAACGGAGTTCGCAATTCGTGTGACAAGACAGCTAAGAACTCATCTTTAATTCGGTTAGCTGCTTCTGCTTGTGCCCGTGCTTGCGATTCTGACTCGTAGAGCCGTGCTCGGTCGATCGACTGCGCCGACTGCTGTGCCAGTGCCAAAACGAAACCGCGATCGCTCTCACAAAGCTGGGGAACGGTCGAAAAACCGAGCGATAGCCCACCAACGGCTTGTCCTTCAATCAACAATGGCACTGAAATCCAGGCTTCTGAACCAACCTTGGCATAAGCTTCAGCTAAATCAGGATAACGGGCAATTCGGTTTTCGATGGTTTCTACCCAAACAGGTTGCCCAGTTCGCACGGCTTCTGCCAGAGGATAGGGCGCATGAATCGAAAAACTGCGCAGAAATTCTCCTACGTGCTCATACCCGATCGCTTGAATAATCTCCAGTTCGCTTGCCTTCTGGTTTAATACGGCAACCAAACCACAACTTGCTCCCAGTGCGGACATTCCCTGTTCAATAATCACCTGAGCCACTTGAGCCGAGGTTAGCGATTCAGACAAAGCTGTCATCACCGCCAGCAGTCGAGCCGTCCGGTTAGCAGCGAGTTCGGCGGCTAATTTCGCTTGTTGTGTTTCATTATAGAGACGAGCGTTATCAATGGCGATCGCTGCTCGCTGAGCCAAATCTTCAGCCAGAGCAATGTCTTCCAGGCAATAGCGGCGATCGGATTCAGTAAACACCAACGTAATGCTGCCCAACACGCGCCCGCGTGCCTGTAGCGGTGCAATGATGCAGGACTTTAACCCAACTCCACGTATGATTTCCAGGTATTCAGCATTCGGCACTGCCGCAACTAACTGTTCATCTGTAATCTCAATTGCAATTTCAACCTGTCCTGTTTGCATAACTTGAGAAATGCCATACGCCTCATCGAGATGTCTGGGAAAGCGTTGAGCCAACTCCCAGCCAAACTTCACTTTTTCGGGATCTGAATGAGCCACCGCAACCCGATCGATCGTGCGATCGTCATTCAGCAGATCGACACTACACCAATCTGCAAAATAAGGAACTGCCAGCTTTGCAACGCTTTGGAGAGTTTGTTCATACTCTAGTGAAGAGGAAAGGACAGCACTCACTTCCGCTAAAAATGCTGATTGTTGTTGAGAATTTTCTGCTACAGCACGGGCTGCCTGTTCTTGAACAAGTTGTACTCGTTCGTCTTCGGTTTGTTTGCGTTCAGTAATGTCGCTGAAAGCAGCAATGATATTGATAATTTGTCCCTCTGGGTCAAACAAAGGGGAAGCATTGATCGAGAGAATCGTGCGAGTTCCATCGGCATGAGTAATGCCATGTTCAATATTATAAACAGGCTCACCAGTTTGCATCACCCTCGCAAACGGCAGTTCATCTTCTGGGAAAGGATGACCCTCCACGGTTGTAATGAACCAGGATGGATCGTTATAGCCTCGCTCCACAATGTCGCTGAGAGTCAATCTTAAAATCCTCTCTGCTGCCCTATTGGCCGCCATAATCTGTCCGGTAGAATCTAGAATGGTGATCCCATCAGGAATAGTTTGGAAGATGCTGGATAATTGCGCTTCACCCTCACGCAGAGCAGTTTCTGCCTGCTTGCGCTGTGTAATGTCGTGCATCACGACAACTGCACCCTGTTTTTCGCCGTTTGCGGCAATAATTGCCTGTCCAGTTGCTAACAGCATTCGCGCAGTTCCTTGCTGCGGAACAATCATCATTTCCACATCACGAACGTTCTGTCCTTGCAATGCCTGAAACAGGGGAATATCCTCTGTATTCATGCGTGTTTTGCCGTCTGACAAATACAAGTCATAATATTGGGCCCATTGAGCCGCTGGAACTGGCTGCTGAGGTAATCCATGAAAATCTTTAGCTGCTTGGTTAAATACCGTCAATATGCCATCGGCATCGCAAGCCACAATGCCAGCTTGAACGTTGTTTAGGATTGCTTTCAAAAAGTCCTGTTTTTTCTGAAGAGTGGCTTCCACCTGCTGGCACTTAGCGATTTCGGCTTTCAATTGTCGATCGACTTCAGATGTTTCAGTAGTATCTTGGAAGTAAAGAAGTAAGCCTTCTTCACTCTTGATGAGGCGAATTCTCAACCACTTGTTAAGTGAGGGGTAGTGTTCTTCAAACTCGATTGAAGTTGGCGTTGCGATCGCTTGATGACAATACTTATATAGCTCAGAGGTAAGATCGACCGAAAATACAGTCCATATATTTTTGCCTATCAGGTGTTGCCGATTCCTGTTTAAAAGCTGCTCTGCTTTATGGTTGACATAGGTGCAGTGCCACTCTGAATTAATAGAAATGAAGGCCTCAGCCATGCGATCGACTATCACCGCAAATCGTGCTTCAATTGCTTGGCAGTCTGTACATAGCTCTTGAGAAAAATTTATAGTAAGCTCTTCTCCATGATTCAAGGAGTTTGTACGTTCTACATTCATTGCGGTTAGTCCTGCCTATTTACCTATTCTGCCAGTTATTGTTAGGGAATCAAGATGTACAGGACTTACGCAGAGATCCCCCTAGCCCCCTTTTTAAGGACTTTGACTGTTCCCCCTAAAAAAGGGGGGATCGAGGTTTTAGGCTTTTGGTGCGTAAGTCCTAATATATAGTATGCGCCAAACCTCAGCCATTCAATGTTTAAGCAAACGGGCATCGCAACTGATGGGACAGCACCCCTACAAATTCGTCTTTAATCCGGTTAGCGGCTTCTGCTTCGGACAGTGTAAGGTGCTCGCATTCTAACATTTGTTTTCGTTCTTGTTCTGCTTGCTTGCGCTTTGTTCGCGGATGCGGATGGTGCCTGCGAGAATCGGGCTAGCGTTTCTTTAACACCGAACTCATGCAAACTATGCAACTGCTCAGCAACAGCCTCGACGAAACGTGGCGACTGTACTAAATCTCTGACCTAGACATATTCTGTCATTCCTAATTGAGAATGCCAAATCTAGCAGTTTGGTTGTAGAAACAAGTTTTAGAAACAACAAAACCGCTTTGTGGGCGGGTTTTAGGTATGGACACAACTGGACTCGAACCAGTGACCCCTACGATGTCAACGTAGTGCTCTAACCAACTGAGCTATGCGTCCTCACGAATTCCTAATTTAGCACAACATTCGATCGCCTGTCAAGCATAAATATGAGATTTGTTAGGCGGACACTTTTGACATCGCCCTTAATGCCCAATCCCCCGCCAAATCTTCACAGTTCGATCGCCCGCACCGCTAGCCAAACTCCCCCCATCACCACTAAACGCCACCGACAAAACCTCCCCCCCGTGGCCGGTCAGAATTTCCAGCAAACCCCCCGTACCCGCATCCCACAAATAAATCGTGCCATCCCGACTCCCCGTCGCCAAAACCCGACCATCGGGACTGAACGCCACACACAAAACATCCCCAGAATTGTCCCTCATACTCCGCAACAGCGTCCCTCGCCCCTGTGCATCCACCCGCCACAGATTCGCCGTACCATCCCGACTCCCCGTCGCCAAAATCAATCCTTCTCCTACTCCCCCCCTTACCAAGGGGGGGTTGGGGGGGGTCTGACCGGGAAGGGAGTTGGGGGAGTTCGCAGCAAAAACGATCGCCCGCACCCAATCCCCGTGCTCCGCCAGAGTACAAATCGATCGACCATTTTGCCAATCCCACAACTGCACAGTCTTGTCCCGACTGCCGCTAGCCAAAAACTCCCCGCCAGCACTAAAAGCCACCGCCTCCACCCCGCCAGCGTGACCAATCAAAGCCGACATCCGCCTTCCCTTATTCAAATTCCACAACTGCACAGTTTTGTCCCGACTGCCGCTAGCCAAAACCTGACCGTCCCGACTGAAGGCCACAGCATAAACCCTATCCTCGTGACCTCGCAAAGCGTACCACCACTTACCCTTATTCAAATCCCAAATTTGAATTGTTTTGTCCCGGCTACCACTAGCCAAAGTCGCCCCATCAGGACTAAACGCCACACAAGTCACCCAGTCAGAATGACCCGTAAGAGTGTACCACCGCTTACCCGCATCCAACTTCCACATCTCGATCGTCTTGTCCTCACTGCCGCTAGCTAAAGTCGCGCCATCTGGACTGAAAGCTACCGAGGTGACAGCATTAGAATGCCCCACCAGAGTATGAACACACCTCCAAGTAGGCGCGCGTGCGGGCACAACCCGCTGCATCGGCGGCACAGGTAAAATTGTGCCTGCAAGCGTTGGCGGCACTGCATTCTGCACCGCAGGCATCCTCTGCGGCACGGAAATAGCAGGGGCCGCCGGAGTCGGAACCTGCACCGCCGACTGCTGCGGCTGCAAATCTTTCAATACCTCAGCTACTGATTTGTAGCGGCGACTGAGACTTGGTTCGATCATTTTGTCGAGGATGCGACTTAATTTCGGATCGATTGGAACTTTCAAAAAGTCTCGCCAAACCCAAACATCTTGATTGATATCGAACAAATCAAAAGGAGATATTTGAGTCAGCAAATAAAGGCAAGTTACTCCCAAACTATATAAATCACTGGCATAAACCGCTTGACCTCTAATTTGTTCCGGCGCGACGAATTCGGGAGAACCGATGACTGTACCAGTTTCTCTCAAACCCTCCACAACTTTTGCAGCGCCAAAATCAACTAAAACTAATTCCCCGGTTAATGTGGGGTAAGTATAAATTATGGGAGTTTGAGAAATGCGGCGGCGGATAATATTGGGAGGTTTAATATCTCGGTGAATTACACTGCGATCGTGCACGAACTGCAATACTGGCAATAAATCCTTCAGCAGACTGAGAATCTGGCTTTCGCTGAAAGGCCCTGCCCGCGCCAACTCTTGCTGTAAATTCTGACCTTCTATAAATTCCTGTACCAAATACTGATAGCGTTCCTGCTGAAAGTGCGCCAGCAGTTCGGGAATTTGCGGGTGTTTCCCCAACTCGTCCAGCCGCACCGCTTCTCGGTTGAATAATTCTGCTGCTTTTTCGCTGCTGCTGGTACCTTGGGATAGGGGGAAAAACTGTTTAATTGCACAGCGCGGTTTTGAGGGTTTGTCTTCGTCTACTGCTAAAAAAGTGCGGCCGAAACCGCCGCGCCCGAGGGGTTTGATGGCGCGGTAACGCTCTCTCAGCAACAGTTTGGAGCCGCAATTCAGGCAGAATAGGGTACGATCGGCATTTTGCGGGTTTTGACAGGTGGGGTTTAGGCAGTAACTCATAACTGAAGCGAGAAGGAATCAGCAGCATCTCTCTATGATACTGAGGCAAAAGGGCGATCGACTCTCGCGTTACAATTATAGTCCTGGACGCACGGGCAACAATAAACCGGGTTTTTCACCAAAATATTTGCTTAAAACTTTCAATCTCGGTTCAAAAACCCGGTTTCTTTGTTCGGGTGTATAAGTCCTAAATTAGAATTAAAAAAACTAAAGTCATGACTAAAAACTGGTTAGTAGTCATGACTTCCTTCCTCATAATTTAAGATGTTGCCTTAACTTTCAGAGCATACTCTTTAAACCTTTCCAAGTCAGCCATAAGAGTCGATTCAACTACTCGCGCTAGAAATGAATTGTCCATCAATTTTGCCAGCCAGCCGGGAACTCCATAAGCTACTGTCAGTTTGACAATACTGCTGTTTTTGCGATCGTAAAATCTTACCGCACCCCGATTTGGCAAACCGTCTACCGATTCCCACTGAATTATCTGATTCGGCACTAATTTGAGAATCCGAGAAAGCCAGCTAAATTCTAACCCGCCAGTTGCGAGTTTCCAGCGCGATAATTCCGGGTTGTCTTCGAGAACGCGAACTGATTCGATCCACTTCATCCAGCGTGGCATTTGCTCTAAATCCGACCAGAGTTGCCACGCTAATTCGATGGGAATTGCCACTTCTACTTGGACGCTGTGTTCTAACCAATCAGTCATGCGATTTTAGATTTTAGATTTTAGATTTTAGATTGAAGAATTGTTTCTTTTTTGTTCCCAGGCTATGCCTGGGAACCAGAGAAAACGAGAGACGACTAATGACTAATGACTGTAAGCTTCGAGAATTGCCTTAGCCGCTTGATGGCCTGAAAGTGTCGCTCCTTCCATACTATCAATGTAGTCTTGCTGAGTGTAACTTCCTGCTAGAAAGAAATTGGCGATCGGAGTTTTTTGAGCAGGGCGGAAAACATCCATTCCCGGTGCTTCGCGATACAAAGATTGAGCGAGCTTAACTACACTGTACCAAGTCATGTTTAATTCCCGCGCTGAGGGGAATAAATCCTGAACTTGCTTAAGTACGTGTTGGGCGATCGCCTCATTGCTTTGTTTAATAAACGGATCTCCCGGTGTCAGCACCAACTGCAACAGCGAACCTTGTCCTTCTTGATAATAATCCTTGGGACTTGTCAGCGCCAAATCTGCAAAACAAGAAAAATCTGCATCTGCTGAATATAGCAAATTATCGATTCCTACAGCGTGGCTCAACTGTTTGCGCTTCGCTTCGTCTTCTAGTTCCGTTACCCAACCGTCGAACCGCAATTGTACTGTAGCAACTGGCACCGCATCTAACTTATAAATGTTGTCAAATTCCGACCATTTGCGCCAAGCTGGGGGCAATATTTTCTGAATTCCTGGCACGTCGCAGGCGAAAACGTAAGCGTCTGCGGTAATCTTTTCTTCTGTTTCGCCGTTAGCTACTACCAAGCCTGTCACGCGGGTTTCTTCGCCTTCTTCAAACTGAATTTCTCGGACTCGGCGCCGCGTATAAATTTTTGCTCCTTTCTTTTCCAAATATTCCACAATTGGTTTGTGCAAATATTCGTTGGGAGAACCTGCCAGCATCCGCATGACAGAGGCTTCGGTTTTCGATGCAAAAAATTGAAAGATTGTCAACATACACCGGGCTGAAATATTTTCAGTGTCGATAAAACCCAGTGCGTAGGCGATCGGATTCCACATTCTTTTGAGCGAGTTTTGGTTGCCACCTTGGCTGCGGAACCAGTCAGCGAAGCTAACTTTATCCAAATCGCGGATAGTTTTCATTGCCCCGTCAAAGTCTATCAAACCTCGGACGATCGGGCTAGTTCCCAGGGCGATCGCATTTTGAATTTTGTCTTGTACCGATAGCTGAGATGTCGTGAAAAACGCCTTCAATCCGTGCAAAGGAGCACCCACGGGAAAGCGAAAATCTAAAGAACCGGTTTCGCCGCCTCGATTAATAAAAGTGTGGACGTGTTCTTTGAGGAGCAAATCGTCAAAAGCTCCCACTTTTTTCATCAGGGCAAATAAGTTATAATAGCAGCCGAAGAAGACGTGCAAACCCATTTCAACGTGATTGCCGTCGGGATCTACCCAACTGCCGACTTTGCCGCCGACAAAGGGGCGGGATTCAAAAATTTCTACTTCGTGGCCGGCATCCACTAAATCGACTGCTGTGGTCATTCCAGCCAGTCCCGCACCTGCGATCGCAACCCGCATTTTACCTATCCTTTACAGTATTTTTACAAATTGTAACAAAATTTAGAATTTCCGAAACATTCAAAGTTCATAAATGCCGATCGACACTTGTATAGCCCTCTGAATTCTTGCTAGAACATCGGCACTAATGTGACCGTAAGGGCCTTGTTCTAGGAATGTCTGCCGCAAAGCAGAAACGTTTTCACATACAGCTAGAGAATCAGCTTGCAATCCTCCCTCACCCGCAGGAATCAAGACACGAGTAGGATTTTCTACTCCTGCAAGGTTACTTGTGAAAGGAACAACAATTACAGAATCGGTCAACTCATTGCGGATATCGGGAGAAACCACAACTACAGGTCTTTTTTTGGTATCTCCTAACTGACGCAAAGCTCTTGAAAGGTAAATCTCACCTTGGCGGGGATAAGTTTTCGCTGTTGAGTTAGAGTCCATCGCCTATCCATGCTTCTTCTATCTGTTCCTCTACAAAATTAAACCACTCTTTTTCATCCTCAATATCTTCTTGACTGCGGTTTTGATAAAACTTCCGCAACTTATCTTCTATTTGCTTAGCGTACCAGAGACGGAGAGCCTGTTCGATCGCCTCCGTCCAATTATCAGTAAGCTGGTCTATTTTATCAGCTAATTCAGCATCAAGGGCGACTAACACTTCTCGCTTTTGAGTAGAATTTGACATATTCATTCTCCTGAATAATTCACACAGTAGCGCGCGCAATGCGCACCTGACATATTACTTTTACCTCTTCCTTCTCACAACAGTCAACAGTCAACAGTCAACTAACTTCAAAACATCGGCATCAACTGAAGCGGCCCAATTCCCAACTCTTTAGCAGAAACCCAGCGCACCTCAAGCAAAGCAACCATATCCTTAAACTGAGGCTGACCGCGAGAAGCACCCATCAACCCTTTAGCAATAATCAAACCGCACCAACCGTTCGTTAATTTACAGCGGCGATCCCACTTTTGGCGAGCTTCCTGATGCACCGGATCGTTTTCATTAAACTCCCCAAACAAATACAGATCCCCATTTTTAGTTTGCAAAATACCCAAGTCGTATTGCTCATCCTGAAAAGGATTTTCGCCCGGATTAAAACCAATTGCCTTCACCCCTCCAGCTTCTTTCAAATCCTGGATCATCGTTTTCGCCTTCGGATGAGAAGTTTGGATCATCACCACCGGCAAACCATCTCCGGCGGTATTAATATCACTTTCTGCACCTTGGTGAAACTGGACACTTGCGCGCAGGAACTCTACGGTTTCCCAAGGTACGGCGCCGAGACTCAAAAATGAATTTTGCGGCACCAAATCGTCCCGCAGCAGTGGCATTTCAAATTCATCATCATCGTCATCATCATCGTCATCACCGAGCATCTGTAATAATTCGTCGGACACATCGGGCATTGTCGAAACTTTAACGGATACCTGTTGAATTTCTCCGTCAGACTGCGGAACCGGGATGCGGTAGCGACTGTTGAGATTGGGAAACGTCTCTGCTCCCAATTTCCGGCGGCCGTTGCGGAAAAAGCGGTGAAATGCTTCGAGAGCAACTAACATCGTGAGGGCTTCTTCTTCGTAAAGAATCGATCGCAATCCTTCTAAAGGATGCAGGTTGCCAAAATTTGGTTCAATTTCCGATGGAGGCAAATCGGCTAAATCAATTTCTTCTTCGTCGTCCTCATCAATATCTGTGGAACTTTCAAAGGTGAGAAACAAACAGTCTTGCCCTAAAAAAGCCTGTTCTAAATCTTCAAAAGATTCATCGTTGACGACTCGTTCTCGAAACCGCTTCAAGGATTCTAGAGAGCGGTACAGTAAAACTCCGTAATCCATTCTGCCTTGCCCCAATACGGACACGTAGAGGCTGGCGACATCCCACTGATTGATTTCAATAGATATAATTTGGTGTTCGCTCAAAGTCCGCCACGGAGCATCTTGCCAAATTTGAGCAGCTTTTTCCATTAAAACTTCAGCATACTGAGGGGGCAACTCAGGAGGTCTATTGATCGCGACCTCTTCCATCCCGCGAAATATTTCGTCAATTAAGGGCAATTCCGGCACGTAGTCAATGGAAATGCTTAAATCTTGAAGTACGCCCCGCAGATAAAATTGAATTTCTCGGTTTTTGACTACTATTTTTTGGGGCCGACCTGCGGGGGCCGGACTTTGGGGATGTTCCATTGCCCGTAGCAGGGCCCGGACGATCGCCTCTGGGCCGGCATCTGGGCCTACCATGTCCATAGCCCTCACGACGCCTTCGGAGCCATCGACCCAGAGAATGCACTCGCCACCAGCTTCTAGAACGTCATCGTCATCTATCATCAGGTGTGAGTCAGCATTAGATAAGGGTCGGCGATCGCCCTCCCACACGCTGGGAATTTGAGGTAAGTTTTGTAGCCGACGAAGAGTAGTGCGATTCAGCGCTGCCATAGAGTAAGCCCGTTGGGTGAAGCATTGTTGCGGTGCCGGTAGCCGGTCAACCGCTGCTTATCAATCATAAACCCTATAGGGGGAGAGGACATCGAGCTTGGGAACGAGGCCCCACGGGAATTAAAAATTAGAAGCTAAAAATTCGGCCTTCAGCATCTAACCCAAGGCCTTCTGGCGAATGCCTGTACAATGGAGGCATAAGATTAAACTCTTAGCATTAGACAATCTCAGGAGTTCGGCAAATTATGACTCAAGCCACTTCACAAAAGCGTGGAATTCAAATGACGGACTCTGCTGTCCGTCAAGTTTTAGCTCTGAGAGAGAAGCAAGGTAAAGACCTCTGCTTGCGGGTAGGGGTGCGCCAGGGCGGCTGCTCTGGTATGTCTTACGTGATGGATTTCGCAGATCCCAGCACTGTGAAATCCGACGATGAAGTGTTCGATTACGACGGTTTTCAGGTAGTTTGCGATCGCAAGAGCATTCTTTATCTCTACGGTTTGGTTCTCGACTTCAGCGATGCTATGATCGGGGGCGGCTTTCAGTTTACTAACCCCAACGCAACTCAAACTTGCGGCTGTGGCAGTTCTTTTTCTACATAATCGGAAAATAGAGCATTGGGGATTGGTAATTGCTAATTGCTGAGAATGCCTCGGACTGCCTTGTTGCGTCCCGCACCCCATGCTCTTTTCCATCTAAAATCTCAAATCCCAAATCTAAAATCGAATGACCCCTGAAGAATTGTTTAAAGACGGTTTCGATCGCTATCAAGCTGGCGAAGCCCCGGCTCATCTGATCCCCGTGTTTAAAGAAGTGTGCGAGAAAGCTCCCAAAAATGGCAATGCCTGGGCTAGCCTCGCGTGGCTCTACCTGTTGGAAAATAAAGCTGCACCGGCTCAAAAGGCAGCGAAAACAGCCGTTAAATTGAACCCTCATGACCCCCAAGCTCGCATCAACCTAGCAGTAGCAATCCTCGATCTCAAAGAAAAAGGAGTGCGCCCCCATGTAGAAGTGGCTCAGCAACTCCTGATGGCTTCCGAAGAGTTGCTCGACGAAGTTAAAAAAAATTTTGAAGAAGGATTAAAGAGAAAACCCGACTGGAAGAGTCTCGCCCGCGTTAAACAGTGGCTTCTGGAGCCGTAACAGCGCAAACAAGTCGATTTGGGGGCGGGGAGCAACGAAACTGGCTTTGGAGTTTATTACGGGATCGTAATAAATCAATAAATAACTTTATGGAAAACTCAGAAAGTCAGTGCTAGTATTTGAAAACTTAGACGATTCACAAACCCGCTCAGCGGTTTTCAGATTTTACTACGATAATACTAGGAGTTGTAAAAACATGAGCAATGACAGCCACGTTAACATCAAACCAGCAACCCGCAACCACAAAGGTTTCTTTATTCAGCCCGCTTCTTACAAATTGATGAGCATCGATAAATCCGGCTGGGCGTTGATTTGTATGGACAAAGCAGTTTGTCACTATGTAGATCCTGATGATTTGCAATTGCCGAATAAATCAGGAATGTCTGAAGGTTAATTCTGAAGTTTTGAGAGACTTTAAGATGCTTTATTTGAGTAGCTGCCCTCCATTGAGGGCAGCATCTTTTTTTGGTTAGTTGACAGTTGACTGTCCCTTGTAAGATGGGTCGCTGCGAGATTTTCGAGTCGATCTGTAGATTTTTGATGGAGCCGCACCCTACGGTATCGAATGCTGTGGGTAACGGCTAAAAGTAACCGGATTGGATGATTAAATTGCCCGTAGCTTGCGGGGCGGGACGCCATCGCCCTCGATTTTGATATCACGATCGACTACACGGCAATTGAGGACACCGCACCGTTCCCCTAACTTAAAATAATCGATTTAATTGTAGGGAGATGGCACTGCCCTGGGGAGCATCTCATATTTGTAAAAACACTTCTTCTGGCTCCTTCCTTCTTCCTCCTGCCTCAAAACTCCAATTTCTAGCTTGGCTGCAAAAGTGAGATGCTTCCCTGACCTGTCCTGACTGTGGGTAATATTACAGCAGATTGGAGGCTTATGGAGTAGAGTAGCGACAGAAAGTTTTATTTTTTTCGTTAATGTATAGCCTTTGGTGTACTCTACTTACTTGCAATCTGCTGTATATACGGTTTTGGAATAGCTTGCAAACAGTAGCAGCTCGCGCTCAAAGTAACGAAGTTACCTCATTACAGCGGAATCCGCTGTAATGAGGTACAATAAAATATCATTGTTGTAGTCAAACCGTCGGAAAGCGTATTCTCTCGATCTCCGGCAAAAAATAGTGAAGGCTCATTTAGCAGAAAAGATGTCAAGCGAGGAAAGTAGCTACTAGATTTGGAGTCAGTAAAAGTCTAGGGGTGCATCTCACTTTGGCACATATATCAAATTGAAAGTTGACCGTTGAGATAAGCACAGCGAAGAGAAAGGAATTA
>NZ_JAUBPO010000107.1:0-24706 GCF_036700785.1 Microcoleus sp. S28C3
TTCGATCGGTAATGGTTTCATTACTGCTATTAATATACTATTTTTCAGTGTACTCTATTTACCTGCAATCTGCTGTAATTACGCCCACCTACTTAATTATCCAAAAACTGAGTAAAAAAACCTCAGTCTGCACCAGCAAACTGAGGTCTCATAGCGACAGGTTGAAACCTGTCGGCTAGACTCTATGACTACTTGATAGAAATCTTTGCGCCCACAGCTTCAAGCTGTTTCTTCAATTCTTCCGCAGCGTCCTTAGCAATAGCTTCTTTAACTGCCTTCGGTGCGGCTTCTACCAAGTCTTTCGCTTCCTTCAGGCCCAGACCGGTAATTGCGCGGACTTCCTTCAGAATTGCGATTTTCTTGTCAGCAGGAACTTCTTCGAGCATGACAGTAAACTCGGTTTGCTCTTCTACTGCTTCAGGAGCGGCACCACCACCCGTACCAGGCATCATCATCATGCCGCCTACAGGAGCAGCAGCGCTGACGCCGAAAGCTTCTTCAATTTGTTTGACCAATTCAGAAGCTTCGAGCAAAGTCAGAGACTTAAGTTTATCCAAGATTTCATCAGTTGCTGTAGACATTTTTTGAACTCCTAGTTCGATTGTAGATTTGGAATTTGAGACTTTCGATTGGTCATTAATTGTTAGTTTGTAGTCTCCAGTTATCAGTTTGTTTCTCAAAACTAACGACTTATGACTCACGACTAATTACTAATGACTTACACAGATGCGCTTTCTGCTACTGCTACTGCTTCTGCTTCTGGTTGTGCTTCTGCTGCTACTTCTGCTGAATCGCCGTCTTTTTCAGCATAAGCTTTAAGACCGCGAGCGATCGAAGTAGGAACTTGATTGATACCCACAGCCAACTTGGTTGCGACACCGTTAATAGCGCCAGCAATTTGAGCCATGAGTTGTTCTTTGGACGGCAGATCGGCTAATGCTTTAACATCAGCTTCTTTCAGTACCCGCCCTTCCATCACGCCGCCGCGAAGTTCAGTCTTCTTAGAGACTTTTTGGAATTCTTGGTAAGCTTTAATCGCGCCGCCAATATCTTCTTGCACGAACACAAACGCCGACGTACCAGTCAGCAATTCCTGTATCGGCTGCCAGGTTTCGTTGCCTTCAACCGCAATTCGCATCAGCGTGTTTTTTGCCACTTGGCAACTGCTGCCTTTCGGACGCAAACGCCGCCGCAAATCTGTGATTTCAGCAACAGTTAAGCCCGTGTAGTCAATCACGATCGCCAGTTGAGATTCGCTCAAGGTTTGCTTGAGGTCTGCAATAATCTCATTTTTTACTGCTAAAGTTTTGCCCATACTTATTTCACCTCCTTTTAGGATCGAAAACTGCCCGTCAAAAACCCCGACCTTCGAGCCGGGGCAGAGAATTAAAAATTAACAAGTCAGAATTAAAAATAGAAAATTTCTAATCTTTGAGTCTTGAGTTTTTATTTCTTCAGCCTCGGCAGGAAATTAAGCGGTCGGCACCTGCGGTCTTCAGCTTATTGATTTTTGATTAGGCTATCACCAGAAGGCAGATATTAGCCGAGGTCTGGTGTAAGTCTTGTCAGAGATTTACACAGACAGCCGAAGCTGTCTTTTACCTTCTGCCTTCTGCTTAATTCCGTACTAGGCAGCGTCAATTTTCGTATCGCGCAGGGCACTGATATCGACTTCGATCGACGGGCCCATTGTTGCGGATACGTACAAACTGCGCCAGTAGCGACCTTTTGCACCAGAAGGACGGTTGCGGTCAACAGTTTCTTGCAAAGCATGAAGGTTGACCAGCAAATCTTCCGCTGAGAAAGCTGCCTTGCCAAACATAACATGAACGATGCCAGTTCGATCGGCACGGAATTCTAGTTTACCACCTTTAAACTCGTTGATCGCCTGAGCAATGTCAGTCGTCACCGTGCCACCTTTCGGAGAAGGCATCAAACCGCGCGGGCCCAACAACCGACCCAATTTTGCCACCAACGGCATCACGTCTGGGGTAGCAATCAGGCAATCGAAGTCCATCATGCCCTTCTGAATTTCATCGATCAACTCTTCAGAACCAGCAATATCCGCGCCGGCATTCAGAGCTTCTTTAACTTTTTCGCCCTTAGCAATCACCGCAATTCTGACTACTTGACCAGTTCCTTTTGGTAGCGATACAGTTGTCCGCAACTGTTGGTCAGTATATTTCGGGTCAATTCCCAAACGGATGTGAGCTTCAGCAGATTCGCCAAACTTAGCGGTTGCTGTTTCTTTCAAAAGTTGCAGAGCTTCCAGCGGTAGGTAAGGTCTCTCTTCAACTTTCTTTTGAAGTTCTTGCAGTCTTCGGGATACTTTCTTTGCCATTGTTATTTTTTGGGGTTAGTCGATTTTAGATTTTAGATTTTAGATTTTAGAATTGAGCCGTTTTGGTCATTTCAAATCTAAAACATTTGCGATTCCTAGCGAAGCTTTGCTTCTCCCCCTGAATCGATCGATTTTGGATTTTGGATTTTGGATTTTGGATTGAAGATTTTACCTTCAAAATCAGGAATTTTGGATTAGCAATTTGGAACTTGGACTAGGAAAACTCTTCCTTCTTGCTTCTTCCTTCTTGCTTCTTCCTTCTTCCTTTAATCCGCGATCGCCACGCCCATATTTTTAGCCGTTCCTGCCACAATTTTCATAGCAGCCTCAACATCATTAGCATTGAGGTCAGGCATTTTGGTTTCAGCGATTTCTCGTAACTGAGCCTGTGTAATCGTCCCTACTTGCTTGCGGTTAGGTTCTCCCGAACCTTTAGCAATGCCAGCGGCTTTTTGAATCAAAACTGAAGCCGGCGGAGTTTTGAGAATAAACGTAAAACTGCGGTCTTCAAAAACCGAAATTTCTACCGGAACAACTAGACCCGCTTGGTCTGCGGTTCTAGCATTGTACTCCTTGCAAAACATCATAATGTTGACGCCGTGCTGACCCAGGGCTGGGCCGATCGGAGGAGCTGGGTTGGCTTTTCCCGCCGTAATCGCCAACTTAATTACTGCAACAACTTTCTTTGCCATTAGTTAGTTCTGTTTCTGAACCTGATTGAACTCCAATTCTACAGGCGTATCGCGCCCAAAAATCGAGAGTAAAACTTTGAGCTTGTTTCGTTCCGGGCTAACTTCAATCACATCACCTTCAAAATCCTTAAACGGCCCGGAAAGTACCACAACGTGGTCTCCAGCAGACATCGATACTTTGACAACTGGTTCTGATTCCTGAGCGTTTCTGAAGATCCGTTCTACTTCTGAATGACTCAGAGGTAGCGGTTTGACGTGACCCCTGCCGCGCCCGTAGCGGCGTTTCTGCTCTGCCCCGACAAAATTAATTACATTCGGGGTATTCTTGATCACCTGCCACGTATCCTCGTCCATAAACATACGGATGAGTACGTAGCCGGGAAAGATTTTTTCATCTGACTGCCGCCTGGAACCGTCTTTGCCGACTTTGATCGCCGGAGTTTGCGGAATTTCGACTTGAACGATGCGATCGGCAACATCCAAAGTTTGAATCCGCTGCTGCAAGTTTGCCTTCACGCGCTTTTCGCAGCCAGAGGCAACTTGAACAGCATACCAGCGAGCATCAATCTCCGGCACCTCTGGCGATGCTGCCTGTCCCGTCGCTTCTGTGGAATACTCAGATTCTTCTGATGCAAAAGTCATGGCCCAAACACCTTTCCCGCGCCCCAGTTAAAGAAATTATCCACCAAATAGATCAGGCTTGCTGAGAGGATTACCATCAAAAGCACGGCCAAAGACTCGCTGATTAGCTGCTGCCTGCTGGGCCAAACCACTTTGTCGAGTTCTTCTCTAGTTTCCTTAAAAAAACCCGCAGGGTTAAACCCAGGCGCCGTTATTTCTTGAGTTTCTTGAGCTTCGTCTTTTTTCGCCACGATTCAATCCCCCTTGCGATTTTAGATTTTAGGTTTTAGATTTTAGATGGTGTGAGTGGCCCGCGGCTCTCAGATTTTGTGACACTAACCACTTACGCCCAAGTCCCAAATCTCTAATCTAAAGCCACGACTTTTTTACAAGCCCAACCAATCAACGGCGTAAATGCCGATCGCCGAAACCGACGATCGAGAAGCCACACCGAGCATTTGTTGATGGCATTTTTTGCGAACCGCCCACAAAAACTAATTCTACCCGAAAGTTTGCGGTTTTGACTGTTGCCAGCCAATAGTCCGGGCGCTTTCGGGCAGAATTTAAAGTTTGGTGATTCAGCGCGCCCTGGAGGACTTGAACCCCCGACATCAGGTTTTGGAGACCTGCGTTCTACCAACTGAACTAAGAGCGCACAGGTGAGGTTGCTGAAATTCGCTTAACCTCTAGATTTCTATTTTAACACAGTGCGCTCGTAAATGGAAAACTTTTTTTTGATTTTTTTCAATTTCCCATGAACCTATGAACCAAGGGAAAGCTGGGTGCATTCCTACAGGGAGCGATCGAACCGCTGTTTGACGCGAGTAGCTTTGCCCACCCGATCGCGCAGGTAGTACAGTTTTGCTCTGCGGACTTTCCCGCGGCGCATCACTTGGATCGTGGCGATGCGGGGCGAGTGAATCAAAAACACCCGTTCCACTCCGACGCCCTGAAACACGCGGCGGACGGTGATTGTTTCATTAATCCCGCCGTTGCGCATGGCAATCACAGTCCCTTCGTAGGGCTGAACCCGTTCTTTGTTACCCTCTTTAATTTTCACGCCGACTCGCACTGTGTCGCCCACGTAAATTTCGGGGAGTTGTTTATTAAGTTCTTGCTTGACTCTATTTATTTCTTCCGTTTCGATAGAACGGATTATTTCTGCGCCTTTCATGGGATTTACCAAAACTCACAATCCCTTATCATATATCGAAATGCCCGTTTTATGTCAAAAAAATTCTATGTTAGATAGCTCTGGGGTCGTATTTCTGCAACTGGGGGCAATGGCTGCACTGGCCTTGTACGTCGCCGCCAACTTGGGGGCAAACGATGTCGCTAACTCGATGGGGACATCCGTAGGCTCGAAGGCGCTAACGCTGCGGCAGGCAATAATTGTTGCAGGCATACTGGAATTTTCCGGCGCAGTGCTGTTCGGCCAAGGAGTTTCCGAAACTCTGGCAACAGGAGTTGTGAATGCAGATGTGTTCTCTACTCAGCCGCAAGTATTTTTAATCGGGATGGTGTCAGTGCTGATAGCTTGCGGGATCTGGCTGCAAATCGCTACCAGTCGAGGTTTGCCGGTTTCTTCATCCCATGCAGTGGTGGGCGCGATTGCGGGTTTTAGCTGTGTTGCAGCCGGAATTAATGCGGTTGATTGGCGAACCATCGGCACGATCTCCCTAACTTGGGTGGCGACACCGATCGCCAGCGGTGCTTTAGCCGCACTATTTTACAGTGTGGTGAAGTATTCGATTCTCGATCGGCCAGATCCTCTATCTCAAATGCGCGAGTGGATACCTTGGCTGAGTGCAGCACTGCTGAGCGTATTTGGGATAATTGTACTCCCGTCTGTTGTGAATGTCGCTTTAGTGCAGACAGGGGCGATCGCCCTAGCGCACGATCGATTTGGCTGGAATCTTCCAATTCACGATTTTGTCATTGGCATCGGGGCAATAGCTGCGATCGCCCTCACACTCAATAGCTGGAAAAAATTAGAATCAGTTGAGAAGCAAGAAGAAAGAAGGAAGAAGGAAGAAGCAAAAGGGGATAAGGGATTCGGCCCAAGTACAAAATCCTCCCCCACTCCGACACTCCCCCACACTCTCATCGAGCAACAAATGGCAAGATTTCAAGTCTTGAGCGCCTGTTTTGTAGCATTTGCCCACGGTTCCAACGACGTAGGAAATGCAGTTGCTCCCCTAGCTGCGATCGCCTACATCCGGCGCACAGGTTCCTTTCCCTCAGAGGATTTCAGCGTACCACTGTGGATTTTAGTCGTCGGAGGCGCAGGAATAGTCATCGGTTTAGCCATCTGGGGCAAAAATGTAATTGCCACAGTCGGCGAAAAGATCATCGAACTCCAACCAAGCGGCGGATTTTGCGCGGAATTAGCCACAGCCACCACAGTCTTGCTAGCATCCCGCTTCGGTTTGCCAGTTTCCACATCCCACGCTTTAGTCGGTGCTGTTGTCGGAGTCGGGCTGATCAAAGCTTGGAAAACAGTACGCTTGGAAACATTGCTGTCAATTGGTTCGGCTTGGCTGGTGACAATTCCGATCGCAGCAGGTTTGGGTGCTATCATCTTCAGCATCGCGCAATCCATTGGACAATTTTAGATTTTAGATTGAGGCATTTCAGAACAGTCATCACTCAACGATCGCGGATGGAGGGTGCAACCGGACTCGATCTAATTCATCTGCGTTAATCTGTGTTTATCTGCCCTCATCTGCGGTTAAAAAAAGAGAATATAAACCGCAGATGACAACGGATGGACGCTGATTCACGCAGATGAAGATCGGATTCAGGACTAATAGCGCTTTCGCACATCAAACCCGGTTGCGGCACACCAGCACGCGGGCCACTCAATGACTTAATTCCTTCTCCAAGCAATGCTTTAGCTGTTGAGCCAGCACCTCGACACAGGGTTTTCTCAGCATAGTCAGATGATTCCCAGGAACCCTAATTACCTCTACTTTCTGGGCCGTTAATTCACTCCAGCCAAGAGTCGGATCTTGATTACTCATGCTTAGCTGTTCCCTCGATCTAAACAGAGTAATTTGCTGCGGATAAATTTTCGGTACATAGCTGAGAGTTGCTTGACTATTAGCCTGAAATACAGTAAACATTGAGGGAATTGCCAGCTCGCGCCAGCTCCGTTCTTTTGACTCCTGAGATAGGATGCTAACCATAACAGCCTGTTTCCAATTCCAGCGATGCAAAAAATTAGCTGCCAAATTAAGCATCTTATTTAATTTCGGAAATTTGGCAGCAATACCGCGACTTTGAACATTTTCTGCAGCAGCTACCAATCGAAAATAATCTACTACAAAAGGCCAGATAGAGCGCGAAACAGTAGTCAGAATAAACTTGCAACCGTCCCAAAAAGAAGGTTGGTTAGCAGAAACCGGCGCTAAAGTATCCAGCACAGCAAGTAAAGCCACTTCATCCCCCGCTGCGAGCAACTGTTGAGCCATCTCAAAAGCAACCAAACCTCCAAAAGACCAACCTCCTAAAAAATAAGGTCCTTTTGGTTGAACGGTACGCAAGGCTGCGATGTAGTCAGCCGCCATGTCTTCAATGCTAGTTAACGGAGAACTTTCGCCGTCAATACCCTTTGGTTGCAGCCCGTAAAACGGTTGATTTTCTCCTAGCCCAAAGGCTAACTCGCAATAAGGAAATACGACGCCAAAGATGGGATGGACGCAGAAGAACGGGGGATTTTTACCGCGAGGCTTAATTGCAACTAAAGGCGACCATTCCAGAGAATTTGTTTCTGAAGATAGCGAATCTGCTAAACCTTCTATTGTCGGATTTAAAAAAAGAGCAGACAGCGGCAACTCGCGCTCAAATTGCTGGTTAATCTCATTGATGAGGCGGATTGCGAGCAGGGAATCTCCACCCAAATCGAAGAAGTTATCGCCAATGCCAACGCACTCTGTGTTGAGGATTGTGGCCCAAATTTGGGCGAGGGTTGACTCGGTTGCTGTGCGAGGTGCAATGCAGCTTTTATCTATTGAATTGCTAGTTAGAGTTCCCGGTACAGGTAGGCGCAGGCGGTCAATTTTGCCATTAGGAGTTAGGGGCAAAAAATCGATCGCCACAAAAGCACTGGGAATCATGTAATTGGGCAGTTGTTGTTTGAGGAAATTGCGTATTTCTCCGGGATTAAGCGTCTGATTGTGATTGGGGACGACATAAGCAACTAGGCGTTTGTTGCCAGACAAATCATCCGCAGCAACCGCCGCTGTTTCTTTGACTGCTGGATGCTGAACCAGCAGCGCTTCAATTTCTCCCAGTTCTATTCGATAACCGCGAATTTTTACCTGTTCGTCAGTGCGGCCTAAAAACTCAATATTGCCGTCGGGAAAATAGCGAGCTAAGTCACCAGTTTTATAAATTCGTTCTCCTGCTTTCTGGCTAAACGGATTAGCAATAAATCGCTGGGCGGTTAATTCGGGGCGGTTCAGGTAGCCTCGCCCCAATCCGCTGCCGCCGATGTACAATTCACCGGGAATTCCAACGGGTACAGGCTGTAAATTTTTATCTAAAATATAGAGTTGAGTGTTAGCTATTGGGCGGCCGATTGGCGGTTTTTTGCGTGAAGCGAAGCTATCCCGCAGGGAATCGCCAATTTCGGCCAAACTTGACCAGACTGTCGCTTCTGTAGGGCCGTAAGCGTTAAAAAATCTGCGCCGGGAAGCCCAGCGTTTAACAATATCCGGGGAACAGGATTCGCCAGCACAGATGATTGTTTGCAGTGCGGGAAGTTCGGCGTTTGGAAGGACAGCTAGCAGCGAGGGCGGGAGGGTAGCGTGGGTAATAGCATTGTCCTGCAAAAATTGGATTAATGTTTGTCCGGGCAACAAAGATTCTTTCTTGGCACAGTAAAGTGTTGCTCCGGTTCCTAATGCCATGACAATCTCAAAGATTGAGGCATCAAAACTCAGGGATGCGAATTGCAAAATGCGGTGATTTGAGTTTAAGTTAAAAGCTTCTATTTGAGCTAGGGCTAAGTTGTAGAGTCCCCGATGTTCGATTAAAACGCCTTTGGGTTTTCCGGTTGAACCAGATGTGTAAATGACGTAGGCTAGGTTTTCTGGTAGGATATTTGTAGTTGGATTTTCTGGGCTTTGTCGGGCGATAATTTCTCTGTCGGAGTCCAAACACACTACTGAAAAAACTCCGTAATTTTCCGGCTGGGTCAAGTTTTTTGCTAAGTGCTGCTGAGTTACCAAAATCGACACCTGAGCATCTTCTAACATGAAGTTAAGGCGCTCTTGAGGATAAGTTGGATCTAAAGGCAGGTAGGCTGCGCTTGCTTTGATAATGCCTAGCAATCCGACTATCGCATCTAATGAACGTTCTACACAAAGACCCACTAAAACTTCTGGTGCTGCTCCCAATTGTTGCAAGTAATGTGCAAGTTGGTTGGCTCGGCTGTTGAGTTGGCGGTAGGTTAACTGCTGGTTTTCAAAGACGGCGGCGACAGCATGGGGCGATCGCGCGACTTGCTCTTCAAATAGCTGATGGAAACACTGGTTTTGCGGATAATCTCTCTGAGTGTCATTCCAATCCATTAATAATTGCTGGTATTCTGGCGCTGTCAGCAAAGCCAAGTCGCTGAGGTGCTGTTTGGGATTGGCAACAATGGCTTCGAGCAGCGTTTGGAAATGTCCCGCCATGCGCGCAATTGTGGCGCTTTCAAATAAATCTGTGCTGTAGACAAATTGCCCTTGAATACTTCCTGCATTTTCCCACAAGTGGCACTCTAAATCTAGCTTGGCGGTTCCCGCGTCAAAGTCGATCGCCTCTCCAGCAATTCCCGGCAATTCTAGCGCTGCTACAGGAGTGTTTTGCAGGCTAAAACTAACTTGAAATAGGGGGTTGCGACTCAACTCGCGATCGGGGTGCAATTCCTCAACCAACTTCTCGAAGGGCAAATCTTGGTGGGCGTAGGCTGCCATTGCGACGTTTTTTACCCGATGCAATAGTTCCCGAAAAGTGGGGTTTCCTGATAAATCTGCACGCAGCACTAAACTGTTGACAAAAAAACCGATTAATGCTTCTATTTCGCTCAGGTTGCGATTGGCGATCGGCGTTCCTACGGTAATATCTACTTGCCCTGTATAGCGGTACAGTAAAGTCTGAAAAGCGGCTAGTAGAGTGATAAATAAAGTCGCGCTTTCTTGCTGGCTCAATGACTTTAGCGCCTCGCTCAAAGCAGGTGATAGTGTTATAAATTGTTTGGCGCCGCGGTAGGATGGAACGGCTGGTATTGGCCTGTCTGTTGGTAGATTGAGTGTGGTAATTCCGTTTAACTGCTGCCGCCAATAAGCTAACTGGGTTTCTAATACTTCGCCCTGCAACCATTGGTGCTGCCATTCTGCAAAGTCGGCGTACTGCACGGGCAGTGCTGGTAAGTGCGATAGCTCATTTTTCACAAATGCTGTGTATAGCGTTCCCAGCTCTCGAATTAGCACTCCAATCGACCAACCATCAGCCACAATATGATGTAAATTTAGCAACAATATATGTTCTGTTTCACTGAGTTGTAACAGCGTTACTTTGAATAACGGCCCGGCGGCTAAATCGAAAGGGCATTGCGCTGCATCGGTTGCGAGTTGCAGCGCTGCGGTTTGCTGCTGAGTTGGCGAGAGATTTTGTAAGTCGATTGTGGGGAGGGATACGGTTAAAATGGGAGCAATAATTTGTACGAGTTCCCCTTCCAAAAGCGTAAAAGTTGTGCGTAAAGTTTCGTGCCGCTGCACAATTTCGTTGAAGGTTTGCTCTAAGGATCTTAAGTTGAGGGAACCTGTTAAGCGGAGCGCTGTTGAGACATTGTAGAAAGGATTGCCCGGTGCTAATTGATTGAGGAACCAAAGCCGCTGCTGAGCAAACGATGCCGGGAAGACAAAGACTTCTGTTTCTTGCTGCATATTTATCGAAATTGCACCCGTTCTACCGCCTTAATTTTTATTTACTTTCTCGATCAAAAGATGATAGCTTCATCCGCCGACTGTCCCGAGAAATCGCCACTAAAGCAGGAGCTTTAATATTCGCATCGCTCTCTTTTAAACTCTCCACAATCTTAGATAATTCTGCAATTGTCGGTGCTTCAAAAACGCGGCGCAAAGGTAACTCTACCCCGAAAGCATCTCGCACTCTCGAAACAAGCTGAGTCGCCAGCAGCGAATGGCCTCCTAATTCAAAGAAATTGTCCCGAATACCCACTCGCTTTATCCCCAAAACCTCAACCCAAATTTTCACTAAAACTTCCTCAATAGAAGTCTGAGGCGCAACATAACCGCCAGCCCATTCTAACTTAATCGGCTCCGGTGCAGGCAAAGCGAGGCGATCGACCTTTCCGTTAGCCGTCACAGGTAGCGACTCCAGCACCACAAAAGCCGACGGAACCATATATTCCGGCAGTTTTTCTGCTAGATAAGCCTGCAACTGTGGCACTAATTTACGCGCTGCTTTAGCTTGTAAGGGATTGTTAGCATAAGAGCGCCAAGGACGCAAGTTATCGCTTCGGGTTTCTCGCACAAAATCTCTAGTTTCGCCCCGTGCAAACACTACATCGTAGCGCCCTTGACTGTCGGAATTAGACCAACTAATATTAACATTATACGGAACTTCCAAAGCATACCACGCTTCGGGATCGACTCCTAAATCCTCGATTTTTTCCACCGCTTTCTGCAACTGACCTGCTGTGGGAAATTTATCGACAACAGACAGCAATTCTGCCGCCTTAACTGCTGCCGTTACCCGCGCATTAGGCACATTAGCAATTCTTAAAACATCGAGTTGATTTTGCAATAATATTTGTTGCACCTTGGTAACAGTCAGATTCTCATTTTCAGCCGACCAATCCAGCCGTTTTTCAGCGCCCCGCTCCCCTTCTGGCGATGATTTTGGGGGTGCTGTTTCAGACGCAATATGCAGAATAGCATTGTACCGAAAATCAGTTAATTCATTGTGATAACTACCGCGAATTAATTGAATTTCTACGCCGTCAATCTGCGGAAAGCGGTGTTTTAATGCGCTAAAAAAATCTGGTTCAATAACTAACTCTGTTTCTTGAAAAATTTGCATTTGTACTCGCTGCTGCAACTGTTCGCCAGAGAGAGAAGGTTCGGCTTGATACAGTTGTACGGAAGCGTGGAAAGCTGCCAGCAACGGCAAGCTGCGGACATCTCCGATGAATATAAAGCCGCCGGGGGCAGTTGCTTTCACCGCACCTTCTAGCACCTGCACGAGATAGTCGATAGTCGGGAAATATTGCACGACTGAGTTGAGAATTACTGCGTCAAAAGCTGCTGTCTCTACTCCTTCAAAGTCTGTCGCCATTTTCTGAAGCAGCGTTACATTAGTTAACTGTTGATTTGCCAAGTGCTGCCGAATATAGTTGAGCGAAATAGGTGAAAAGTCTGTGCCGCAATATTGAGTGCAGCGAGAGGCAATTTGGAACAGCAACAAACCTGTCCCGCAGCCAATTTCTAACACTCGGCTCGGCTGCAAAGCTAAAATTTGGGCGGCTTGATTGTTCGCCCAGTCGCGCATCTGTTCTGCTGGGATTGGCCGATCAGTATAACTGCTATTCCAGCCGACAATATTAAATGTTGGATCTGACTCAACAGCAGGTTGATTGTAAGTTTCATTGTAGAGCATTTGCCACTGCAAAACCTGTTCGTCTTGCAATTGCATTATTTGGTTTTTTTCGCTGGCACTGCTATATTCAGGATTCAGGGCAATATAAGCTACTAAACGTTTATCTCCTTGTCCATCTTCCGAAGCTATTGCTACAGTTTGCTGCACGGCAGGATGTTGAGTTAATACTGTCTCGATTTCTCCTAATTCGATGCGGAAACCGCGAATTTTTACTTGTTCGTCAATGCGTCCTAAAAATTCAAGGTTGCGATCGGCTCTGTAGCGCACTAAGTCGCCGGTTTTGTAAATTCGCTCTCCTGAATTTGGTTTAAAAGGATTGACAATAAAGCGTTCTGCGGTTAAATCTGGGAGATTGAGGTAGCCGCGAGCGAGTCCGTTTCCGCCGATGTACAATTCGCCAACAACGCCGATCGCCACTGGCTGCAAATATTTGTCTAATATGTAGATTTGAGTGTTAGCAATGGGGCGGCCAATTATCGGGGCGATGTCTGTTTGCTCTGTTACAGGAATATAACCGGAAGTTGTGACGACGGTATTCTCGGTTGGGCCGTAATTATTTACTAGCTTAAATGGATGGGATTTTAAAGGATGTTGTTGCAGTTTTTCGCCGCCTGCGAGCAAGATTCGCAACGCTGTTGTTTGAGGCCAAGCTAATAGCAAAACTTTCTCGGCTAAAGGTGTTGGCAAAAAGCTAATTGTAATGGCGTTTGATACTAACCAGTTTTGCAGTTTTTCAGGATCTCGCCTGATGTCATCTTCTGGAAAGTAGATGCTAGATCCCGCGGCGAGATAAGGCCAAATTTCCCACCCGCAAGCATCAAAGCCGATCGCTGCTATTTGCGTTGCTCGATCGCCCGCTGACACCCCAAACTCTCTTTGATGCCAAAAAACGAGATTTAACAAGCTCCCGTGCTCAATTTCCACTCCTTTCGGCTTTCCCGTGGACCCGGAGGTGTAAATCGCGTAAACCAGATTTTCGGCTGTGACTGCGCTGGTGGGATTGTCGGCGATTTCTTGGGAAATCATCTCCCAGTCTGTGTCTAGAAAAACAACCCTTGGATGGTGAATTTTATCATTTGACTGTGTTTCTAAATTTTGCACTTCGCCATCATCCACCAGGGAATAAATTCCCTGGCTCATAGCTGAAGTCGGCTTCAGCCGACTGGAAACTTGTCCTCCTTCAGTCGTCTTTAGACGACTTTCGCTATTAGACAGGGAATAAATTCCCTGGCGGGTAAGCAATACTGACACTTGAGCATCTTCTACGATCGAGCTCGATCGCTCAGCAGGATAGCTCGGATCTAAAATTAAGTAAGCTCCTCCCGCTTTCAGGATACCCAACATCCCCACAATCAGATCGAGCGATCGCCCGCAGCAAAGCCCGACTAAAACTTCCGCCCCAACCCCCATTTTTTGCAGATAACGTGCTAATTGGTTGCTGCGGAGATTTAGCTCTCGATAGGTGACTCGCTCCTCTCCAAATACCAGCGCCACCGCATCCGGTGTCCGATCTGCCTGCATTTCAAATAGCTGATGGATGCACAAATCTTGCGGATAATCCGCCTGAGTATTGTTGCATTCAACTAACAAATGATAGCGCTCTGGGGCGCTCAAATATTGCAAGTTGGCAATTCGCTGTTCGGGATTTGTCACAATGCTCTCTAACAAGGTTTGAAAATGCCCGATCAGGCGCGTAATCGTAGCTTCATCAAATAAATCGGCGCTGTAAATAACCATGCCGCTGATGCCCAGAGAGCTATCAACCCACAGCTTATTGCTGGGCGATTGGTTGCTTCCCGAGCTGTTGGGCGATCGCTCCCACAAATGAAACTCCAAATCAAACCGCGCTGTACCCACATCTAACTGCTGCGGGCTGAGTGTTAATTCTGGCAATTCTAACCGATTCCCCGGCGCGTTTTGCAGCGCAAACGCCACCTGAAATAAGGGATTTTGGTTCAACGCGCGATCGGGGTGCAGTTCTTCTACTAACTTCTCAAACGGCAAATCTTGGTGAGCGTAAGCTCCTAATGCTACCTCTTTGACTCGGTTTAAAAGTTCCCGAAAAGTTGGATTTCCCGACAAATCTGTACGCAGCACCAAACTGTTGACAAAAAAACCGATTAATGCTTCAATTTCACTGCGGTTGCGATTGGCGATCGGCGAACCTACAACAATATCTTCTTGCTGGGCGTAATGGTAAAGCAACGTTTTAAAAGCTGCCAGCATTGTCATAAACAGCGTCACTCCTTCGCGCTGGCTCAACGTTTCTAAAGCCTCGCTCAGTTGTTTTGGCAGTTGCAAAAATTGCCTTTTGCCTCGGTAACTTTGAATTGCTGGCCTGGGGCGATCCGCAGGCAAATTTAGCATAGAAATGCCGTTTAACTGGTGTCTCCAGTAAGCAAGCTGCGTTTCTAAAACTTCCCCTTGCAGCCATTCGCGCTGCCATTTGGCAAAATCAGCATACTGGATCGACAAAGCCGGTAAAGGCGAAGGTTTTTCGCTAGCAAATGCCGTGTAAAGCGCGCCTAATTCCTGAATAAGCACTCCGATAGACCAACCATCGGAGACAATGTGGTGCATATTCAGCATTAGTAAATATTCCGCATCATCTAACTGCAATAATGTGACTCGCAGCAACAAGTCATTCGACAAGTTGAAAGAGCGTTGAGCTTCCTCAGCGGTGAGCCTGTTTGCTTCAGTTTGTCGAGATTCCTTTGGCAAGTTTCGCAAGTCCACTACATTAATCGGGAGGTGGAAAGCAGCAGCTATTCTCTGAACAGGTTGCCCCGAACCTACTGCTAAAGTCGTGCGTAAAGCTTCGTGGCGGCGCACAATTTCATTGAAGGTTTGTTGCAGCGCCGAAAAATTGAGCGAACCTGTCAAACGCAAGGCTGCGGGAACATTATAGAAGGGATTGTTCGGGACTAATTGGTCGAGAAACCACAAGCGCTGCTGTGCAAAGGAAAGCGGTAGATTTCCGTCCCGCCCCATAGGAACAATCGGTGTAGGAGTAAAACTAGAAGTACGATTAGCTGCTTTTAAAAAGGAAATAATTTCGGCTTTTTTCTGAGAAATTTCGGCGCGCAGTTCGGGTGTAATAATTCCTTCGGGAGCGTTGCAGCGCAGGATCTCGCCCTCAACAAAAATATTAATATCTAGACTGCGAAGGTAAGATAAAAACTCAACTAACTCAACCGTGACAGAATCTCTGGCATTTGGCGATGAGCTCGATATTTTTGGATCGGGCATTTTGAGTCATCCTGTCATTACTTGGGCAAATCAATAAAAGAAATTCAACCAGAACACAAATTAAGAGCTTAACCGATCGCTTGCTTACTGTGGCCTAACCTGAGTATGATCCTGTTTGAATTCGCAACCCAAATTCTACCCAAGGTTTCAGCTTATGCCATTCATGCCCTTCAATTTCCTGTTCCTATGGCTGGTAGGACTGCTATCCGTCGGGGTACTTGGCGGAGGTATATACATTATTTATGAATGGTACATCGGCGCACTTGTAGGGATTTCCTACTTAGTCAGCGGAGTGTTGATGGTTCTTTGGTCTGTTGGCGGCCGCTTTATCAGTTTGCCGCTGTTCCGCCGCCCCGGTGCTGACGAACCGAAGCCGACGCGGACGGGTACGGTTGAGCGGATAGAGAGGCCTGATGGCACTATTTTACAAGTAGAATTCTACGGCCCAGAGGACGGACAGCCGATTATTCTCTCGCACGGTTGGGGGCCGAACAGTATGGTTTGGTATTACGCGAAACGGCAACTAAGCGATCGCTTCCGAGTGATTGTTTGGGATCTTCCAGGTCTGGGAAAATCCACTCGACCAAAAAACAGCGACTACTCCCTAGAAAAATTTGCCCGCGATCTCGAAGCCGTCATTGCCATAGCAGGAAATAAACCTGTTATCCTACTCGGACACAGCATGGGCGGCATGATTTCTCTAACATTCAGTCGGCTTTTCCCAGAACTTCTCGGTAGTCGAGTAGCTGGTTTAATTCTGGTAGATACGACTTATACTAATCCCGTGAAAACTGCTATTTTTAGCGGTTTATTACGCGCTTTGCAGAAGCCGCTGCTCCAACCTCTGCTCTACCTCACCGCAGCTCTTGAACCCATTATGTGGGGAATGACTTGGCTGAGCTATCTCAATGGTTCACTGCACATCAGTGTAGAATTATCGGGATTTAAAGGCACTGAAACGCGCGGTCAATTAGAGTTCTCAGCTTTCTTATCAGCCTTGGGTTCTCCCGGCGTTCTCGCTCGCGGCACGCTGGGAATGCTCAAATATGATGAAACAAAAACTTTGCGATCGATTGACATTCCAGTGTTGGTGATATGCGGCGATTCAGATATTGCCACTACCCCCCCAGCCAGCCTGCGGATGAAAGCAGAATTACCTCAAGCAGAGCTAGTTACTATCAAGCGAGGAGGACACATGGCATTAATGGAACATAACCAGCAGTTTGCAGAAGCTGTCAGGGCATTCTGCACTGAAATAGTGTAATCGGCGTACTAGGCGCACCATATTTCAATACGCTTGGGTTAAGGAAAATTGTAGCGAAAATGTTGGGTGGAGTGAAACGGAGGGTTCGTTCCCTCCGGGCCCAACCTACGCACTGATTCGGTCTAGTTCCTAGACCTCTTTGTCACCCTCCGACCTTTAACTGAAAATGCGCTTGAGGGCAGGAATACGAGCCAACACGAAATAATCCAACAGCAGAACGGTGACGAGTGAAAGTCCTACAAGCGGGAAGGCAATCCCTAAAACAGCAACGATTGCGAGTGGCACTTTCCATCCCTGAACATGGGTGGGCATTGCAGGCGCACCGAGCCAACCCGTCCCTTTCGGACGACGCTGCCACCACATCACCCCACCACTGACTGAAAGCACAATCACAATTAACGCTGCAAACAACATCAGTAGTTGATTGCTCAATCCAAAATATTTGCCCATGTGAATGGAAGTTCCCATTTCTACGGCTTTGGGTATTAACCCGTAATCCTTCCACCGCACATCTGCTAACACTTTGCCACTGTATCGATCGATGTGCAGAGTGACTTCTTGCGCCGGATTATTGGGAAATGCCGAAACCGTGTATACACCCGTTTGGGATTCTGGAAAACTAACACTAAACCCAGGGGGTGCGCCTTTTGCTTGAGCTAAAGTTACAACAGAATCTAGATTTACGGACGTACCAGCAGGAGTTTCCCTGATAATTTCGTTGTGTCCTGAATGATGCTCCTCTCTAGGCTGACTAGATTTGGAAATTGGTAATTGCTCTACTGCCCAAGGCACAATTAGATTGCCCTGTTGATTGAGTGAGCCTGTGAGTGTTGTCGATTGAGGCACGTTATCCCACATTTGTGCAGGATAGTGACTCGACAAACGAGCGAAGGTATGTCCCCAAAAACCTGTCCAGGGTAGTCCACTAATGATGAGAAAGCCAATTAGCAATACGCCATAAAATCCCGAAACGGCGTGTATGTCCCGCCAAAATACCCGCTTATTCTGGCTCCACACACGCGGAATTAATGTTCCTAAAAAATTTACTTTGCCGCGAGGCAACCATAGATATAATCCGGTAATTAGCAAAATCAGTCCCCAACAGGAAGCAAGCTCTATTAAATAATCTCCCAATTTTCCGATCATCAGTTCGCCGTGAATCTTGCGTGCGATCGCTTGGAGATTATTATTTTCATCGCGATCGCCTAAAATCTTAGCCGTATAAGGATTCACGAAAACGGCTAGTGTTCTTTCATCTTTAGTCGCGAGCGTCACTTCAGCACTACGATTAGACGCAACGCTCGGCGTAAATTTTGTTACTTTGGCATCAGGATAAGTTCGTTGAACAACTGCCACCTGTTGAGTATAAGGCATCACCACATCCGCAGGCTGCACAAACATATTCTGGTGATACATCGCAGCATCTAATTGCGGTTTAAACAGGTAAATGATGCCTGTGATTGACAAAATCAGCATGAAAGGAATAACAAACAAGCCTGCATAGAAGTGCCATCGCCAAACGGTGCGATAAAAACGATTACTGGGAGTTTCAGCAACCAGTGAAGGGTTCAAAACGCTGTTCAATTTACTCATTGTCGTTTGCCAAAATATTGAGAAAAAACCATTATGCTACACAAGTATGAAAAATGTCAAAAGACAGGCTGTTAAACAGAGTTGCTGCTTCTGAAGTCTTTAGCCGTCAGTAATCATAATGAAGATTTATTCAACAGGGAAAGTAACTAAAGACCAGTATATTGCAATACCGTTCAGTTAAGGCTGCCTATCTTTTTTTAGCATAAGCGATGCTCAATCTTTACTCGATCAGGGTTTGAGGAGGGTTGTCATCCGGGAGCATATCATATTTGTAAAAACACTTCTTCTGGCTCCTTCCTTCTTCCTCTTTCCTCCTGCCTCCTGCCTCAAAACTTAGATTTCTAGCTTGGCTTCAAAAGTGAGATGCTCCCGGATGCCAATTTCACAAAACAATCAAAATCCTCCCGCAATTATGTAAGGCCTTAAAATTCCACATCTTCGCGCTCATTTTCGTCGGTTATGGGAGTATCCAAACCTTTCGCGGCCCAGCGCATTGTTTCAATGTATTTTGCCAGACTCGCCACAGTCGGAGCCTCAAACAAATTGCTGACCGATAACTCAACTTGCAAAGCATCTCGGATGCGAGAAATTAACTGAGTTGCTAGCAGGGAATGCCCCCCTAGTTCAAAGAAATTATCGTAGATACTAACCTGCTGTTTTCCCAAAACTTTAGCCCAAATATTCCCGATCGCCTTTTCGAGTTCAGTCCGAGGCGCTACATAATTTTCTGTTATATCCTCGCTGTCTGTATCTATATCGGGCAAGGCGCGGCGGTCTACTTTGCCATTAGGCGTCAGTGGCATATTTTCCAACACTGCATAAGTTGCAGGAACCATATATCCTGGTAACTTTTCTTTCAAAAATTGGCGCAAGTCACTTGACTTGAGATTTGGAATTTCTAATTTTTCATTAATGCCGTCAGGAATAACATAAGCAACCAAATGTTTATCGTCGGGGATGTCTTCCCTCACAATTACTACTGCTTCGCGCACTTGTGGATGCTGGCACAAAGCCGCTTCAATTTCTCCCAACTCGATGCGGTAGCCGCGAATTTTTACTTGGTCGTCAACGCGGCCTAAAAACTCGATGTTGCCGTCAACGCAATAGCGACCTAAATCACCTGTTTTATAAAGGCTAGAACCAGATTTATTGCTAAAAGGATTGGGAATGAATGCAGCAGCAGTTAAATCTGGCTGGTTGAGGTAGCCTTTCGCCAATCCGTCACCGCCGACGTACAATTGACCTATAACACCGATCGCCACCGGCTGCAAATCCGCATCGAGGAGATAAATTTGCGTGTTGGCGATCGGGCGACCGATGGGGATAGATGTTGCGGTTTCGGGTACGTCTTGCACGCAATAATAAGCCGAAAATGTGGTATTTTCTGTAGGCCCGTAAACGTGAATTAATTGAGTGCTTGGCTTTTGTTGGAGAAGTTTTTTAACCCATCTCATATCGACGGCTTCTCCGCCAAACAGCAAGCAGCGCAGCGAATTAAAAGCTTGCGGTAAAACTCTAGCAATTTGTTGAAATAAGGCAGTGGTTAAAAATAAGACGGTGATGCCTTGTTGACGCAGTTCTAAAGCTAAATCGTGAGGCGAAAGGGTAATATTTGTGCTAATTCCCACGAGTTGAGCGCCGTTAAGCAAGGCTCCCCAAATCTCGAATGTGGCTGCATCGAATGAAGCGTTTGATGCTTGGGCAATTTTATCGGTAGGTTCTATTTTTATATAGTTGGTGTTGAGTACCAGCCGATTTACTGCTTTGTGGGTGACAGCAACTCCCTTGGGTTTTCCTGTTGAGCCAGATGTGTAAATAACGTAAGCTAGGTTGTCTGCTGTTACGGTGTTGGCGGGATTTTCGGCGCTTTCTTTGGCTATGTGTTCCCAGTCGCGATCGAAGTAAATCACCGAGTTTGAGAAGTCTCGGAAATTCTCAATCAATTTATCCTGAATTAGCAAGACTTTAACTTGAGCATCTTCCAGCATCAAGTTTAGCCGATCGCGCGGATAGCTCGGATCTAACGGTAGGTAAGCTCCTCCCGCTTTCAGTATAGCCAACATCCCGACAATTAGGTCGATCGATCGCTCTGCACAAAGCCCCACTAAAACCTCCGCCCCCACGCCCAGTTTTTGTAGGTAGCGCGCCAGTTTGTTGCTGCGAATGTTGAGTTCTCTGTAAGTGAGGTGCTGGCTGTCGAAAGTTAGGGCGACATCCTCCAGATGCTGCCGGGCTCGCTCTTCAAATAACTGATGAATGCACTTATTTTGAGGATAATCTGTCCGAGTATCGTTCCATTCTCTGAATAATTGATTCACTTCATCCTCGCTCAATAAAGGTAAGTTAGCGATTCTTTGTTCTGGATTAGCCACAATGCTTTCCAGCAGCGTTTTAAAATGCCTCAACATTCGGGCGATCGTAACTTCATCAAATAAATCTGTATTGTACACAGCTAAGCCTCTGAGGCCTTCCGACTCTTCCCAATGTTCGCCGTATCTGCTCCTAAAATTATCGGAAGCTTCCCACAAATACAGCTCTAAATCAAAGCGCGTTGTTTGAGTCTCCAAAGGGAAAGGACTCAACTTTAATTCTGGCAATTCTAGCTCGTCCAGCGGCGCATTTTGCAGCCCGAATACCACCTGAAACAGCGGGTGGCGATTCAACGATCGCTCTGGGTGCAATTCCTCGACGAGCTTCTCAAAAGGCAAATCTTGGTGAGCGTAAGCTCCCAGGGTTACTTCCCGCACCCGGCCCAAAAAATCTCGAAATGTCGGGTTTCCCGAGCAGTCTGTTCGCAGCACTAAAGTATTGACAAAAAAACCGATTAATGCTTCTATTTCGCTGCGGTTGCGATTGGCGATCGGCGAACCTACAACAATATCTTCTTGCTGCGAGTAGCGGTAAAGCAAAGTTTGAAATGCTGCGAGCACTGTCATAAATAAAGTCGCTCCTTCTCGCTGCGAGAGCGCTACAAGCGCGTCCTTCAGCTTTTTAGGCGCTTCTAAATATTGAGTTTTTCCCCGATAATTTTGCCTAGCTGGTGCAGGGCGATCCGTCGGCAAATTTAACACTGAAATTCCGTGCAATTGCTGCCGCCAATAAGCTAGCTGAGTTTCTAATACTTCACCTTGCAGCCATTCGCGCTGCCACTCGGCAAAGTCGGCATATTGAAGTGATAATTCTGGCAGCGGAGATGGCTGTCGATCGATCAAAGCTGTATAGATAACCTCCAGTTCTCGAATTAGCACGCCGATCGACCAATCATCGGAGGCTATGTGGTGCATATTTAGCAATAGAATATGCTCAGTCTCTGTCAGCCGCAGGATCGTTACTCGCATCAGCGGCCCGGTGGATAAATTGAAAGGGCGAAGAGATTCTGCTGCGGCGAGTTTATTTGCTTCTATTTCCCGTTGTTCAGGTGGCAAATTTTGCAAGTCTAATACTTTTAAATTAGTCTTGAAAGCGGGAGAGATTATCTGCACTGGTTGACCTGATACCGCTGCAAAAGTCGTTCGCAAAGTTTCGTGGCGCTGCACTATTTCGTTGAAGGTTTGCTCTAAGGCTGTTAAGTTGAGGGAACCAGTTAAGCGCAGGGCTGTTACTACATTATAGAAAGGGTTTTCCGGTGCGAATTGGTCGAAAAACCACAACCGCTGCTGGGCAAATGATGCCGGAAAGACAAAGACTTCGGCTTCTGAGGAAATATTCAGTTTTTGTCGATCGTTTGTAAAGGAATTGTCATAAATTTCTGATGCCATATCTGTTGCTCTTGGGGGATGAGGTGTGTTAATTTTTTGATGGCGCGGGGTGGCTTTTTGACGGTGCGATCGCCTCTTAAAACTTTCGCGAGCAAAAGATCGGAACCTTTAATATAATAAATCTGGGTGCGGGAGTGCGAGAGAAAGGCGGGCAAAAGAAACCGGATTTCTGGCCGCAGCATCAAGTTATCCGTTGAGGGGCTAGGAGTGCCACCCCCCAATCAAATTTAGTCGCGGAACGGGATCTTAGGCTTGTGATTCGGGTGCAATCGGGTGAGTTAGATGCGAGAATTTCCGGGAGCAATCCGTGGAGAGGTCAAGCTGTAGTATGATTTTTAATTGCACAAAGTGTTCTTGGGGCGATTAAGAGCGGGATAGCTTTGCTTCACGCAATTTTCTCACATTTCTAGTTTAGCGACTACTATTGATTAAACAGTGTTCGCAATCTCTTAGATCAACTCACTATAACTTGCGACCTGATTTGGCAAAATACTTAAGAACACTGAACGTGCAGTTTAAATTAGAGGTTATGGGCTAATGGCGCAGCGGAACGTATACTCGTCAAAGGGCGAGCCAGAGGATGCACAATCAGCAGAAGAAGTCCTCCACTCAGTAATGCAAGAACTCGACGCTTTGCATGAAAATGTCAAAGGTCAGTTAAATCAGGACATTACTCGGCTGCAAACTGAAAAAAATCACCTGATTGAAGATATTGAAGACCTCCGGGAGCAATATCGCAAATTGCAGTCTCAGCAAATGGAATCTCTGTCTGGGCGATACATTCAGCAGCAGCAATTGTGGCTGAAGCAGTTGGCTCAAGTTTTGGCTCACAATTTGCAAGATTTGTTGGTGCAGCGGTTCAACGAACTCAGCGCTAACTCGGGACATTCTCTCAGCAGCCCTATCCCCAGCGGCGAGTTCCCGATACCCCTGCCGCCGAGCAACTACGACGAACGGGCCTCGGAGTTGCTGGCGGCGCTGGATGAAAGGATCGATCGCAGTTTCCAGATGCTGGAACAAGATTTAACCAGTTACGAAAGCGAGCTTTCCGTGCGGCTCAACAACATGAAAACCCTGGAACTGCAAGGGGAAGAGCTGTTACAAAATCTCGTAAACCGCATCAGAGAAGAACTCGAAGCAGAAGAAGAATATCTTGAGAATCCTTTCGATGCTCAAGATTCCTATCCCGAGGAATCAACTAATTCTGTTAATTCTGTCCGCCCGCCATTAGTGCAGCCAACACCTGTGGAAACGCCGCGGGAGCCCGTGCCGGAACCCTCTTCAGTGCCCTCTCCAGCAACCGCTAAAGCAGCTTCTCAAGTACAGACAGGTTTAGTGCTGGCTTTGTCTTCGGCGGTGGTATTGTCGCTATTTAATGTTTGTTTGAGAATTCTGATTAAAGGCAAAAATCCTCGGATGGTTTTTGGCTTGTTTGAATTTCCGGGGGTGGTGACTCCAGGTTTTGGAAATTCTTTGTTGATTTTGTTGATGCGGCTGATCGTGGTGATGGCTTTGATGCCGATATTGGCGACATTTTTGTATCCTTCTGTGTGGAAAGATATTAGACGGTTGTTCCAGTCGGGCGATCGAGCTTTGTGGAGCAAGGTTTTAGGAAGCGCATTTTTTCTGTTTTTGTCTCAGGTTTTGATTTATTTGGCGATCGGCAATATTCCGGCGGGGATTGCGATTACGATTTTCTTTATTTATCCGATCGTCACCGTACTGGGTTCTTGGATCTTGTTTGGTGCTCGCCCCACCACAGTCGGCTTTTTTGCGATATTCGGGATTACCGCAGGTCTGATTTTAGCTGGGTTGCCGAGTTTTGCGGCCCCAGCTCCGGGCGGTGGCAATGTCGGGGTGGGAGTCGCTGCAGCACTGGCTTCTGGGATTACCTTTGCAGGTTACGTATTGCTGACGCAAATGGCCGCGGGCAAGCTGCACCCGATTCCTTTTAGTTTAGTTAATTTCGCCGCGATTTTTGTATTTTCGTCCCTGAGTTTGTGGGTGCCGCTGTCGGAAAATTTATCTCCTAAAATCGACCAAAATGTTTGGCCTGGTTTGATTTTAGGAGGTGTTGTTTTAGGGGTGCTGACGCTGTTTAGCTATCTTTTGAATAATTTTGCCATCCGCTTTGCGGGGGCGGCATTAGCGTCAGTAATTGGCACTTTGGGGCCAGCAATGACCGCACTCTTCGGTTTTCTAATTATCAATGAAAAGTTGCAGCCTGTGGCAATTCTCGGCATGGCTGTGGTGACGTTGAGCGTGGCTGCTATGAGTGTGGAACGCATAGTGGCTCCTCAGAAGAAGGCTAGTTAAGGCCAGAATTTGTCCTTGATAATAGAGATCAGAACCCCGATTTTTTCAAAGTCGGGGTTCTGATCTCTATCCTATTTAAAATCTAAAATCTAAAATCTACCTGACTTATGACTACAGTCATTAACATAAGCTGTTGTGCCTTTAAATAGGGTATCATAAAAAATGAGTTTAGTCAATCTCTACAAAAATGCCAGCTAAAAAC
>NZ_JAUBPO010000108.1:0-24409 GCF_036700785.1 Microcoleus sp. S28C3
CTCTCGTCCCCTCGCTATCTCTGAACTCCTCACCTTTCGGGGGTTTCAATATCTCACTCCTTAAGAGAACAGTGTCCCACCATTATCGGAGCAAACCGCCATGTCAGACGACTTTTCCTTAGACGAGCTTTTAAATAGAAGTTACTACGCCTTCAAAGATGCAGAAAACCAAGTGGGACAGTGCAATGTTTTAGTCATCGGCAAAACCGGTGTCGGCAAAAGTACCCTGATAAATTCCGTTTTTCGCCAACGCTTAGCAGAAACCGGAGTCGGCCGCCCCATCACTCAAGGCATTCGCCAATATACCAAACCTAATTGCCCGATTACAGTCTACGATACTCCCGGACTCGAACTCAACGCCGAACAAATTAAAGTTATTCAATTAAACGTTGCTAAACTAATTGAAGACCAAAGACTCCTGCACCCTAAAGAACACATTCACGTCATCTGGTACTGCATCAATCACAGCGCCAATAGAATAGAATCTGTGGAGGAAAGCTGGCTAAAAGAAATGGAAGTCAAAGATGTACCAGTGATTTTAGTGCTGACTCAGACGACATCTAAAAAGCCGAGCGAGTTTTTCAAGCAACTGGAACACATGAATTTGCCAGTCAGTCAAATTATCCCCGTCATGGCTGAACCGGAAGAAATTGATGAGGATTATACAGTAAAATCTCACGGTTTAGATAAGTTGGTAGATGCAACTTTTCAACTGCTGCCCGAAGTAGCTAAAAAAGCTTTTGTTAAAGAACAAATTGCCAATATTGCGCTCAAATCAGATATGGCATTTAAGTATCTAAGTGCTTATGTTGCAGGTTCTGCCATTGTCGGTGCGACTCCTGTACCCTTTGCTGATGCGCCGATTTTGATGACGATGCAAACGGCAATGATTGCTAATATTACTGTGATTTTTGGAATGCCCTTTGATAAGGGGTTTATTTCGGCGATGCTGTCTGCTATTAGCGGCACAGGTGGGGTGACTGCTGTTGGCAGAAGTATTGTGACTAATTTGATTAAAATGATTCCGGGTGCTGGTACGGTTGTGGGCGGTGCTATCTCCGGTGCAACGGCAGCAGCTCTCACGCTTGCCCTCGGTTTGGCTTACATTGAAGTGCTTAAAGCTTATATGAAAGCTCAAATTAATGGGGAAGAACTTTCTTTGCAGCAGTTAACCAAGATGTTTGTGGAAATGTACAAAGATTATGCTAGTTCTGGGCGTAAAACTTTGAAGGATGAGCAACAGAATCAACCTAAACCTCCCAATCAAATTAATATTGAGTAAATTGGCCATGGGGCATAGGGCATAGGGCATAGGTTATTTGTTAGTTCCAATTCCCAATTCCCCATTACCAATTGATTGCTACAATATCAGTGAATTCTGCATAAGGGAGTAAATAGCTATGGTAATGGCTGCCGTTTTATCAGAAAATGTTTCTCTAGAAGACTTCATGGCTAATCCCCCCGAGTGCATGGAATGGGTGGACGGGCAAATCGCGGAGAAAAATGGCATGACAGTAAAACACAGTCGAATCCAATCTAGACTAGATCGTTCTTGGGGAAACTACAAAGATTCTAGCGGACAAGGCGGCGAAGTTTATGTCGAAGTTCCTTGTCGTACTGACAGGCGAGTGCGCCGTGCTGATGTAGCTTATCTGACTCCTGAACTTGTGGCTCAATTTGGCGATGTTCCTACTTTGCCTCAAAGTCCGCCGCTAATTGCTGAAATAGTTTCTCCTATTGATAGTGCGGAAGAGATTTTTCTTAAAGCACAAGAGTATTTAGATTCTGGTTGTCTGGAAGTTTGGATAGTTTTTCCAGAAAGTCGCTGGATATTGATCGTGACTCAAACTCAAAAGTTAAGCTTTAACCAGGGTTCTACCGTCAGCACTCAGTTAGTGCTGGCGGGTTTTAGTGTGGCTGTTGAGGACTTGTTGGCTTGAAGGCAAAAATTAGTTACATATAAGCGCTTTCTGGCAGAGTTCGCCCGCGATCCTCGTGATAATTTGTGAAACAGTCCTTGACAAAATGCCGATCGCCCCAGGCAATTAATAAAAATTTTTAGCAATAAAAAGTGCAGTTGTAAATTTGCACAAAATCACCAACAGCGGTAAAATACTCATTGCTTTGTTTGCAAATCTAGCGTAAATTCCAATTGGGAATTAAAACGAATAATTGAAATATGTCTAAGACTTACACTGTTGAATTGATCCACCAAGGCTCTACCTATACGGTTGAAGTGCCGGAAGATAAACAAATTCTGCAGGCGGCCAATGCTGCGGGCATCGATCTGCCGAACTCTTGCAATGCGGGGGTTTGTACTACTTGCGCCGCTAAAGTTATTGAGGGTGAAGTTGAGCAAGTTGATTGCATGGGCGTCAGTCCCGAACTTCAGGCAGAAGGTTATGTGTTGCTGTGCATTGCTTATCCCCGATCGAACTTGAAGATAGAAACCGAAAAAGAAGACATTGTGTACGATCGCCAGTTCGGCAAATCCTAGGACTAAGCTAAAATTTAGCTAAGTACCGATCTCCGTAAAACCACTATGGATCGCCCGATGACTACCCATTTCATTTCCGCAGAAGTTGACCTCCACGATACCGCCGAAGAATTGCACTCGGCGATTGAAATTGAACTGCAAAAGCACGGCGAACCCCTGCGGTGGGCAGTCACAGACGTGGATGTCGATCGGCAAAAGGCTGTGGTAGAAGGCTACGTGCTCGTGGAAGCATCCCCCGTAACAGTGTGAACCGGCGCCCTTTAACAGTGGTTTTGATAGTCCCCACAGGCGTTGGAGCCTCGATGGGTGGGTTTGCAGGAGATGCGCTGCCCGTTGCTAGGGCGATTGCCCAAATTTCAGATACCCTGATCACTCACCCCAACGTCCTCAACGGCGCTCAACTTTATTGGCCGATACCTAACGCTCTCTACGTTGAAGGTTACGCCCTTGACAAATTTGCTGCCGGATGCTGGGGCTTACAGCAGGTACATCAAAATCGCATCGGCTTAATCCTAGATTGCGCGATCGAACCAGACTTGCAGTTGCGGCACTTGCAAGCCGTTGATGCTGCTAGAGCCACATTAGGTTTGAATATAACGGATTGCATTTTAACCGATCGCCCCCTGCAAGTAGAATTGCGTATTTCTGAATCAGGGGCATCCTGGGGGACGATCGGCAATCCAGACAGTTTATTGCGCGCTGCAGAAAAATTGATCGAACAAGCAAGAGTAGAGGCGATCGCAGTTGTGGCCAGATTTCCCGACGATGAAGGCAGCCTCGCCCTCGAAAACTACCGCCGCGGCAAAGGAGTTGACCCCCTCGCCGGCGCGGAAGCTGTCATCAGCCACCTCATCGTCAGGACGTTTAAAATCCCCTGCGCCCACGCCCCCGCGTTGTCTGCGCTTCCCCTCGATCCGCACCTGTCCCCGCGATCGGCTGCTGAGGAAATCGGCTATACTTTCCTACCTTGCGTGCTTGCCGGCCTCAGCAAAGCTCCCCAATTTGTCACTCCTACTCTGGGAGAGGCATCTTGCCTGTCGCAGGTATGGGGCGGGCAAGATGCCCGCACGCAGGTATGGGGCGGGCAAGATGCCCGCACCACAAGAGAGAACTTCTATGCAAACAGGCGAGATTTCGAGTCCCAGGATTTGTGGGCCGATCGAGTCGATGCGGTGGTGATACCCGCCACAGCCTGCGGCGGCAGTGCTATTCTGAGTTTGAGTGCGCGATCGTCGGTACAAATCATCGCTGTGGGCGACAACAAAACCCAGATGCAGGCGACTCCAGAAAAACTCGGAATCAAAGCTTTGCAGGTAAACTCATATTTAGAGGCGATCGGAGTTTTGGTCGCTTTGCGAGCCGGCATCAGTCCAGCTTCCTTGGGTGCAGACATCTCCTCCCTGCGTTGTTTGTCTGACTCAACAAAACAAATCTAAAATCTAAAACCTCAAATCTAAAAGTGATTAAGTGGCAGAAAAACTTCCCGGAAATCCTGAAATTGAACCCTTGACGCGCACCCAAGTTTTAGTAGCAATGGGCGTGACAGCAATTATGTTGCTGGCGGTAGCTAAATTGTGGTTGCTATTTGGATCGGTATCGCTTTTGCCAGTCAAATTGATAGGAATGGACTTGCTCAAAGGATGTGCGCTCGGACTGGCAATTACAGGCGGCAGTGCGATCGTTTATCACCTCTGGCCGGGTTATCGCCGGAGTGCAGACGTTTACTTGGAAGTAGTGCTCAAACCTTTGTTTTGGCCTGATTTAATTTGGCTGGGACTGCTGCCGGGACTTAGCGAAGAATTGCTATTTCGAGGGGTGATGTTGTCTGCTTTGGGATTGAATGTTACCAGTTTAGTTTTATCGAGTTTTTGTTTCGGCATTCTGCACTTGGGAGCCATGGATCAGTGGCCTTATGCTGTTTGGGCAACGGCTGTCGGATTGCTGTTGGGTTACAGCGTTTTAGCTACTGGAAATTTGTTAGTGCCAATTACGGCTCATATCTGCACGAATTTGATTTCTAGCTGTGTTTGGAAGTGGGAAAATCATGCGGTGAAGCGGTAGGATAGATGGATATCGACCATAAACCGGGCGATTGAAATCGCTAACAAGGCGATCGCACAGTCAAAGTCCGATCGTTTTTTCGCTTGGCTGCAACATAATGGTGAGGTATTTGCCTGACACATAGCCAGTTCGATGCTCTGTTTGGACTCAAAATTTGTTCAACTCCCGATAATAGCAATTATGAAAAATATTCCTACAGTCATGAGGTTGGATTGCACTTCGTTCCACCCAACCTACTTTTGTTATTGTTGCAGAATTTTTCAGAATTGCTATAAGAGGATGGAGATTAATTGAGCAATAGGAATCCTACACCAGAATAATCCCGGTGTTTTTAGAGCTGGGAATGTCAAGCAGGTTTCGCCTCGATCACACTTACTGGCCCTTTTGTTTCTATCATATTAGTCACTTTAAACCCTGCGGAAGAAAGTAAATTATAAAATTCATCCTTTGTCCGCATAAAAGTACCCCCCAGAATGAACAAAGTTAAGCTACCCATGCCAATAAATGGCGACATTTTGCCTTCAGGCAACATAAAATCAACAATCATCAGCCGATCTTTAGCTGTCATAGCTTGATAGCAATTTTTAAGAATTGTAATAGCATGACCATCGTCCCAATTGAGGAGAACACGAGAGAGTAAGTAAAGATCGCCACTAGGGGGAACCGCCTCAAAAAAGCTGCCTCCAACTATTTGACACCTATCTGCAACTCCAGCCACTTCCAAAACCGGATTTGCATCGACAACAACATCTTCGCGATCGAACAAAATAGCTTGTAGCTTGGGATTCGCATTCAGAATCACAGCCGTTAGAGTTCCAATTCCCCCTCCAACATCCACAAGTGTCTTAACGTCTGAAAAATCATAAGCTTCAAGCACCGGAAGCAGCCACTCCCTTGTTGTCTCCTTCATCCACTCATTAAAATTTACTGCAGCATCAGAATTCTGCTTTAAATAGCTATAAAGATTAGTCTTAAAAGTATGTTCAAATGGAGTTTCTCCACTCTTTATACCGTAGAGTAAATTCCCCCATCCCTGATAGAGTTCGTCACCCATTCCCAAAACCGTACCTCGTAAAGAATCAGAAGTACCGGTCAGGAGATGTTTTCCCAGAGAATTTAAGCAAAACTTTTCATTATCTTCGAGAGAAAATACACCAACGCTTACTAGCATACGCATCAGGTGATAAATACCCTGAGAATTTACACCAGCAGCTTTCGCAAGTTCATCAGCAGTCTTAGAACCATCACTCAGAATATCTGCAATTTCTAGTTTTGCCGCTACAAAAAGAGCCTGGGATATTTTAAACCCATACATCATTTCTAGTAGCACTGAGGATGAGCTTTCACCTTCGGATTGGGTCTTTTCGGTGTATAAAGTCATAATTTTCCTTATTTTTCCTTTATTTTACCTTATTTGTCGTCAGCCAACAGGTTTGTGTTGACAGTTGTGGATATGTTAGGATTTTAATAGGTAAGTTGTTGGGCTTTAGCCCTCTTAATGCGTCCAAGGGCAACAACCTACCTACTTAGATGGGATAAGGTAAGTTGTTGGGCTTTAGCCCAGGAGTGCGCTGAAGCCCAACAACTTACCTAAATTAGATGCCTTGCCTCATCAAGGTAGACTCTAAGTTGTTTGGTCATAACCTGAACATGAGGTGGGTAATTCATAGTAATATGATTTCCTGGCACTTCTATAACTTCTACCCCCCCTGGAGCAACATCGATCCAAGGTAATTCAGGATTTTTGGCATTAACTTCATTTTGTTCTGTAGCACGGAAAAATATAATTCGCTCTCCATAAGCTTGAGGAATGTAATTTCGCATTGCTTGAGCGTGTACTTTAAACAGATGAAGAAACTGGCGAATCTGAGCTAAACCAAAATCGGGAGGAACTACCCTATTAGCAATCTTTACCTGCTCCAAAAAGTAGAGAAGTTGCTCATCTGGCTCAAGTTTTTGAAGAACATCCATAGAAAGAGACAGATTGAAACCAACGCCTAGTAAATATAGCAAAATTGCTGTATCATCTTCAGTCGCTAGAACTGGCATTTGACCTGGCCCAGGAGTATCTATTAAAGTTAGCAGTGCTATCTTTTCACCTTGGGCATTGAGTTGCTGTGCCATCTCAAAAGCAACAGTACCTCCAAAGGAAGAACCACCCAAAAAATAGGGGCCTTCAGGTTGTTTGAGCCGCACTACTTCGATATAGCGAGCTGCCATTTCTTCAACACTAAAAGACTCAGTTTCCCCGTCTGAGACGTGGGCTTGTATTCCAAAAACAGGTTGATCGGAACCTAGATAACGCGCTAAATCCCGATAAATGTAAACGTGACCACCTACCGGATGAACTAAGAACAAAGGTTGTTTAAAACTACCGCGCTGAATTTCTACTAACAATGACTCAGAAGCTTGCTCGCTTTGCTGTTTCTCAATCTCCGAGAAATTTGAGTTATCTTTAATTAATGCAGCCAAAGCTACAATAGTAGATGATTGCAATAGGCTATGGGGAGACAAAGACTGTTGCAGTGCTTCGTTTAATTTAGTTATTAGTTGAACTGCTAATAATGAGTCGCCGCCTAAATCAAAAAAGTCATCATGAATTCCTATTTGCTCAATACCGAGGAATTCTTGCCAGATACTAGCAATAGTTTGCTCAATCTCATCTCTAGGAGCAATATAGCTATTTTGCAAGTTTGGTCGAGAATGGAGTGATGCTGATTCTAATTTTTGCGACGTTTCCTCTGGTAAAGATACAATTTTAATTGGTTGCTCGATTCCTGGTGCTTCAATCCAGTAACGTTGGCGCTCAAACGGATAGGTTGGCAATGGGAGACGATAACGCTGCTCATCAGCATAAAATTTAGACCAATCTATTTGTACTCCTCCTAACCAAAGTTTACCCAATGTAGTAAGTAAGAAAGCTACATCTGAACTTTGGTCTTGCGGATGGCGCAATGAAGAAATTACAATCTGCTCAGCCCCCTTATTTGGATGCTGTTTTGCTAGCGTGTTTAATGTCCGTCCGGGTCCCACTTCTAGCAATATTTGATTTTGGTCTTTTAATAGCTGTTGTAAGCCTTCTGCAAACCTTACTGTTTGCCGCAGATGTTGAGCATAATAACTAGGATTTGTCGCCTCCGTCGCTGTAATCCAATTACCAGTAACGTTGGAGACGTATGGAATTTTAGGCGAGTTCAGCTTAACTTTTTTCACCTGTGCGGTGAATGGTTCTAAAATTGGCTCCATCATCTGTGAATGGAAGGCATGGGAGGTGTGCAGGCGGCGACACTCTACACCTTTTGCGAGTAGTTCTTGTGCCAATTCATCTACGTCATCAGTAGCACCTGAAACCACGCTCATAGATGCTCCATTAATCACAGCTAAATCAAGTTTATTGCCCAAAAATGGTTGCACTTGCTGTTCTGGAAGTGGAACTGCAAGCATAGAACCACTCGGCAATTGTTGCATTAATTTACCTCGTGCAGCTACCAAGGATAAGCCATCTTCCAAGGAGAAAACACCAGCAAAACAAGCTGCGACATATTCACCAATGCTATGACCAATCATCGCTTTGGGATTCACTCCCCAAGACATCCACAACTTAGCTAAAGCATACTCGATCGCAAAGAGTGCTGGTTGTGTAATCGCCGTCTGTTTTAGTTGGTTTGTAGCTGCTTCTGCTTGTGCTTCACTAGGATAAATTACGTCGCGTATATCAAGTCCCAAGTGAGGTTTAAGAATCTCCGAACATAGATCGATTTGTTCGCGAAAGGTTGTTTCAACTTGGTAGAGTTCCAAGCTCATATTGATGTACTGCGAACCCTGTCCTGAAAACATAAATACGACAGGTCGATCTTTGGACTCTTGGAAGCTGGTAAAAACTTTTTTAGAATCAAGATTGTCGAGGGCAGTAATACCCTCTTCAATGTAATTACAAACTACTATCCGTCTATGGCTGAAAGCTCTTCTACCAACTTGAAGTGTGTAAGCAACATCAGCAAGATTTTCATCTGGATGCTGCTTTAAATAGTTGCTCAAATTTACTGTTGCACTATCAAGTGCAGAGCTAGTTTTTGCAGATAAAACCAACAGTTGTGATGGTCGGGATTCTCCAGATTTTTCTATACTAGGCGCTTCTTCAAGAACTACATGAGCATTAGTTCCACCAATGCCAAAGGAACTAACTCCAGCACGGCGCGGCGTTTTACCTGCTTTCCATTCGGAAAGTTTAGTATTAACGTAAAAGGGACTGTTGGCAAATTCAATCTTGGGATTGGCTTGTTCAAAATGCAAGCTAGGTGGTATTAACTTATGTTTGAGAGCCTGAACAGTTTTGATTAACCCAGTGACACCAGCAGCAGTATCCAAATGTCCGATATTGGTTTTGGCTGAACCGATCGCACAAAAGCCTTTTTTCTTAGTTTCAAGTGAGAAAGCTTGTGTCAACGCGGCAATTTCGATCGGATCTCCTAGGGGTGTTCCGGTTCCGTGAGCTTCTATATAGCTGACGGTTTCAGGGGGAATTTCTGCTAGTGCTAGAGCATCTGCGATCGCCTGCGCCTGACCATCTATACTGGGAGCTGTATAGCCAATTTTAAAAGCACCATCATTATTGAGCGCAGAACCTTTAATCACCGCATGAATATAATCTCCATCCGCGATCGCCTCCTCTAATCTTTTCAAAACCACAATTCCCACACCGCTACCGCTAACAGTTCCCTGTGCTTTAGCATCAAAGGCTCTACAATGTCCGTCTGGTGAAAGAATCATTCCCTCTTTATAAAAATATCCTGCCTTTTGGGTAACGCCTATAGAAACCCCACCAGCCAAAGCCATATCGCATTGGTAATTCAGCAAGCTTTGGCAAGCCATGCTAATCGCAACCAATGAAGTAGAACAGGCTGTTTGGACACTAATACTCGGCCCTTTCAAGTTTAATTTGTAAGAAACGCGAGTTGCCAGGAAATCTTTCTCATTGGCGATCGCAAGCTGATACTCTCCAACGGATTCTCTAAGTTGGTGATTGGGATAAAGGTTATTCAAAAAATAAGTATTGAAACTCCCTGCGCCTGCGTAAACCCCTATCGAACCTTCGTAAGTTTCCGAGTTATAGCCAGAACTTTCTAGAGCCTGCCAAGCTGACTCCAAGAAAAATCGGTGTTGTGGATCTGTAATTTCAGCTTCTCTAGGATTAAACCCAAAGAATGAAGCATCAAATAACTCAATATCTTCTAGTACCCCTCTGGCTTTTACATAGCGCGGATCGCGCACCACTGATTCGTCAATACCTAAAGATTCTAGTTCTTGTTCGGAGAAGAAAGAAATAGATTCTACACCATCACGTAGATTTTCCCAAAAATCATCCACATTTTTAGCACCAGGAAAACGACCTGCCATGCCGATGATAGCGATACCTTCTATAGAGTCGGGTGTTTCAGAGTTGTCCATTTTTATTCTTTCCTTGCAAGCGCTGTTTTTGCTTTTGGCGAGTGATTGCGTCTTTTTGTTTATTGATGCGCTCTTGACTTTGCCTTAAAGAGGATTTTTGCTCTGGCTCTTCACTTAAATATTTCGCCAAAGAGCTGATGGTTGGATATTTAAACATTTCAATAATGGAAACCTCTTTGTCCACCACTTCACGCAATTGGCTATGAGCCTGAGCCATCAGTAACGAATGACCACCTATATCGAAGAAATTATCATCTACACCTACTTTTTCTAAGTGTAATACCTGTTGCCAAACTGTAGCGATGGATTTTTCAATCTCAGTTTGGGGTGCGATATAAGTTATTTCCAACTGTGGGTTAATAGCATCGGGAGCTGGCAGAGCCTTGCGGTCTACTTTACCGTTGGGTGTTAGGGGCAAATGATTCAAAAATACAAAGCTGGAAGGGATCATATAGTCAGGCAGTTTCTGCTTCAGAAAGCCGCGTAAGCTGCCGACTGTTGTGCGTTGCAAAACTTTCAAGAAGCCCTGAGTTTCCATAAGATACTCTATGCTTTGTTGAACTAGAATCTGCTGACTCTGGGTGAGGGCGAACAGAATCCCACATTGCTGTCCTTGTCGCCAGACGAGCCTGCCGTGCAACCATTGCTCCTCACTCAAACCCGGTAGACGCAGGTACAGGCGGACGGGTTGACCGGGTTGACAAGCCTCTGGTACGCCTACTATACAGACACCACCAATGGAAATGTCTTCTGTGCGAAGTTCCACCGTATGACTTCCGCCAAATTCTGCCAGACACGAGCTTTGATAAGGCACTCGTTCAGGTCTGAGGTTAGAAGTAATATAAGCTACTAGGCGCTGGTTGCCGGAGGCATCCTCGCGGTTGATAACTAGAGACTCCTGTATATCCGGGTGTTGGCTCAATACGGCCTCAATTTCGCCGAGTTCGATGCGGAAGCCCCGAATTTTTACTTGGTGATCGATGCGACCTAGAAACTCGATATTGCCGTCGGGTAGGTAGCGGGCTAAGTCGCCAGTTTTGTAGAGGCGAGAACTTGATTCGTTGCTAAAGGGGTTGGGAATAAAGCGATCGGCTGTTAGGTCGGGTCGGTTGAGGTAGCCCCGCGCTAAACCAGCACCGCCAATATACAATTCTCCCGGAATGCCGATCGGGACAGGTTGTTTTTGGGCATCTAGAATATAGACCTGCGTGTTGGCAATGGGCCGACCGATTGGCGGTAGCTCTTTACTATCGGTACATTCGGCGATGGTGGCACAGACGGTGGATTCGGTCGGCCCATAAGCGTTAAAGAACCGACGACCTGATGACCATTTGGCTATGAGGTCCCGGGAGCAGGCTTCTCCAGCGACTATTATTGTCCGCAACGCTGGTAGTTCATTGGCGGGCAGTACCGCTAGCACTGATGGTGGTAGCGTAACAGTCGCGATCGCATAGTCGCGCAATAGCTGAATCAGAGCTGCTCCAGGTAGCAGGGAGTCCCGCGTTCCCATTACTAGCGTCGCTCCTACCCTCAAGGCCATGACCACCTCCCAGATCGAGGCATCGAAGCTCACAGAGGCGAATTGGAGGACACGGCTGTTAGGTTCCAGATTGAAGATCCGCATCTGTGCTGTAGCTAGGTTGCTTAGCCCAGAGTGCGGCACTAGAACTCCTTTTGGTCTGCCTGTAGAACCCGAAGTGTAAATCACATAAGCCAGGTTCTCAGGGGTTAAGCTGCATCGAGGGTTTTCCTCACTCTGTCGCTTAATGATTTCCCAGTCTGTGTCTAGGCAAACGATACGCCCTTGATGTTTGGGAATAGATTCAACTAACTGCGCCTGAGTCAGCAGCACTGGTACAGAGGAATCTTCTAGCATGAAAGCTAAACGGTCTGGGGGATAAGCCGGGTCTAGCGGCACATAAGCCCCACCAGCTTTAAGAATGCCAAGAAGCCCCACCACCATTTCTAGCGATCGCTCTACACAGATACCAACCAATACCTCTTGCCTCACACCCAAATTCCGCAGGTGGTGCGCTAACTGATTCGCTCGTTGGTTGAGCTCTTTATAAGTCAGTTGCTCATCTTCAAAGACTAATGCAATAGCGTCGGGCGTTAGCTCTACCTGCTCTTCAAACAACAGGTGTATACAAGCATCTTTAGGGTAATCAGTTTCGGTATGATTCCACGCCGCTAACTGCTGCCGCTCAAACTGGGTTAAAAGAGGCAACTCGGAAATTTTCTGCTCTGGGTTGGCGACAATGCCTTCGAGTAAAGTCTGAAAATTTCCCAACATTCTACGAATAGTCGCAGCATCAAATAAGTCAGTGTTGTACTCAAGGCGACCAATGATGCCTGATGGTCTCTCATCAAGCTCAAGGTACAGATCAAACTTGGCTGCGCCGGTATCGACATCTAGCTGGCTAATTCTCCACCCATCCATTTCGGCAAGCGGGGGTTCAAGGACAAACGCAACTTGAAATAGAGGGTTATGGCTCAGATTCCGCTCTGGCTGTATTTCTTCCACTAGCTTCTGGAAGGGCAATTCTTGGTGAGCATAAGCCCCTAATGTCACCTCCCGTACCCTCATAAGCAATTCCTCAAAACTGGGGTTGCCAGAAAGGTCAGTACGCAGAACTAAAGTGTTGAGGAAGTAACCAATCATCCCCTCTAGCTCTTGTCGGTGGCGGATGTTAGCGGTAGTACCCACAGGAATATCGGTCTGCCCTGTATAGCGGTAGATCAAGGTCTGGAACGCTGCCATCAACATCATAAACAGAGTGACACCCTCCCTACGGCTAAGATCCTTAAGCATCTCGGTTAGGCTCAGAGGTAGGGCTAAACATTGCCTCGCACCGTGAAAAGTCTGCACTGCCGATCGCATTCGGTCAGTTGGCAGTTGCAGTGTTGGCAGATTAGCTAATTGCTGCTTCCAGTATCTCAGTTGGTTTTCCATTACCTCGCCCTGTAGCCATTGCCGTTGCCAGTAAGCAAAGTCCGCAAACTGAATAGGCAATTCTGGGAGGGCTGAGGGCAAGCCTAAAGAAAAGGCGGTGTAGAGTTCTGCGAGTTCCTTCAATAAAACGCTGTATAGAGAAATAGCATCAATAATGATGTGGTGTATGGTCAGGAACAACCTGTAATCTGTCTCCCCCAACTGCATGAGAGTACCCCGCACCAGCGGCCCTTGGGCGAGGTTAAAAGGCTGCTTCGCTTCCAAAGTTGCCAGTCGCAAGGCTTCAGTCTCCCGTTCTGCCTTTGGAAATTCCTCAAGATTCACCACTGGCAAAGCAAAATTAAAAGCATCTTGAATCACCATCACTGGTTGCCCATTTACCAGAGCAAAGGTCGTTCGCAAAATTTCGTGACGCTTGATGATTTCGCTGATGCTAAGCTCTAGTGCGACAATATTGACGGAACCAGGCAGGCGAATGGTAATCGGTTCGTTATAGAAAGGTGTATCGGGAGCGAGTTGACATAAGAACCACAGTTGTTGCTGGCTGAAGGATAGAGGTAAGTCCCGATCGCGCGAAATTGGTAGAATCGGGGGAGCTTGGGGTATTGGAGCTTTGTGACTGGCGATTTCCAGATTGTGAGCAAGATCGGCTACTGTGGCAGACTCAAACAGGGTACGCAAGGGTAATTCCACCTGGAAGGTGTCTCGCATTCGAGTTGCAATCTGCGTGACTAGCAGAGAGTGACCTCCCAATTCCAAGAATTTGTCGCGAATACCAACTCGCTCTAGTCCCAGAACTTCAGCCCAGATTCCTGCCACTACCTCTTCGACAGGAGTTTGAGGTGCTACATAATCTTGTGCTACTTCGGAAATTTTAATGGCAGGCGCTAATAGCTTCTGCCGATCTATTTTGCCGTTGGGCGTTAGCGGCAAGGTTTTCAGGAACACAAAGCTGGAGGGCACCATGTATTCGGGCAACTTATCTTTCAGGAAGTTACGCAACTTTCCTGCGACGGTGCGTTGCAAAAATTTTAAGAAGCCTTGGGTTTCTAAGAGATAATCTATGCTCTGCTGAATTACAGCTTCTTCAGTGGGTGTGAGAGCTAACTCAATCCCTGCCTGGTTTCCCTCACACCAAGCAACAGTTCCCTCAAAACATTGCTCTTCGGTATTTCCGGGTAGTACGAGGCGCAGACGAACCTGCTTACCTCTTGACCAATCATCGGGAACCCCAACCACGCCGATACCACCGATGGATATGTCTTCTGTTTGTAGTTTAACGGAGCGATCGCCATCAAATTCTGCTAAACACTCACTTTTGAACGGTGTACGTTCTGCGGTAACTTTGGAAACAACATAAGCTATCAAACGCTTCTGTCCGGGTACATCCTCTTGTGCTGCTACTACTGCTACCTGCAAGTCTGGGTGTTGTCCCAGCACTGCTTCAATCTCGCCGAGTTCGATGCGGAAGCCGCGAATTTTAACTTGATGGTCAATGCGGCCTTGAAACTCAATGTTGCCATCCGGCAGATAGCGACCCAAATCGCCTGTACAGTAAAGGCGATCGCCTGTATGAGGATGAGTGATGAAGCGTTTGCTGGTTTTTTCCTCATCTCGCCAATAGCATCTAGCTAAACCAATTCCTCCAATATAAAGCTCCCCTACCTCTCCCTCGTTACATGGATCCATCGCTTCGTTGAGCACGTAAAAATGTTGGTTAGTCATTGACCGACCGTAAGGGATGCTTTTCCATGCTGGGTCAACTGTTTCGATGGGATATAAAATCGACCAGATAGAAGCCTCGGTTGCACCTCCTAAGCCGATAACAGCGGGGGTTGAAAGTTTGCCTATACCAGATGCCAACTCAGTCCCATCTAGCTCCCTCCCTTTAGCAAGGGGAGGGTTGGGGAGGGGTTGATTCAATTCACTCTTGATTAAAGCTTTGATTTGATCTGGCAAAGTCAGCGGTATCCAATCGCCGCTGAGAAGGACTAAGCGCAGAGATGATGGTAAATCTTTGGTATGAGCAGCGGCATAATCCACAAGCATCTGCATCAAGGCGGGTGCGGAATTCCAGATAGTGACTTGTGCTTGCGCGATCGCATCTACCCAGTGAGCTGGATCTGGTGATGCTGAGGGTTGGGGGATTACAACGGTTCCTCCGGCAGCTAGCAAGCCGAAAATGTCATATACCGATAGGTCGAAGCTGAGGGAAGATAGAGCTAAAACGCGATCGCCTGCTCCTACTTCAAAGCGTTGGTTAATATCGATGAGCGTATTAACTGCACCGCTATGCGCGATCGCAACTCCCTTCGGTTGCCCAGTAGAGCCGGATGTGTAAATCACATACGCTAAATTATCTGGTGTCACCTCGCTGTCTGGGTTTTCCTGTGTGAAGCGATCTACTGTTTCTAGATTCCCATCCAAACAGATGACACGCGCTTGGTGTTCCGGAAGAGACGCTACTAAATGCTGTTGTGTAAGCAACACTGGCGTTTGGGAATGCTCCAACATGAATGCCAGTCTGTTTTGGGGATAATTCGGATCTAATGGTACATAAGCTCCCCCTGCTTTAAGAATAGCCAATAAACCTACGACCATCTCTAAAGAGCGCTCCACACAGGCGGCAACCAGTACCTCTGGCCCAACACCCAGAGTCTTGAGATAATGCGCCAACTGGTTAGCTTGGGAGTTGAGATCCTGATAGGTTAGCTGCTTCCCTTCAAAAATTACCGCAATAGCGTCAGGCGATCGCTCTACTTGGAACTCAAATAGCTGGTGAATGCAAGTATCTTGGAAATTACCTAGCATTTTATTCTTCCTTAGATAGGGAAATCCTGGTTTTTTTGAGTTTTTTGCTCCGTTCCCATAAGAGTTGCGGAGTTAATAGCAGACCCTACTTAAAAGGGTGAACTTATTTGAAGAATGTCCTCCCCAAATGACCGTTGATAGCACCGAGTACAACCCAATAACCCACCCTCGGTAGACTTTTGCTGCGATCGCCTAATCACTTTATGATATATGTTAATCTCGGTATGTGCGCGATCGCGGTCAATATTTCATCTACATTTAGGTACGTAGTTGGGCTTTAGCCCCCAAAGAGCGCTGAAGCGCAACTACGTACCTTTGAATCAACCCTTAAGTCAGGTACCTAGTTGGGCTTTAGCCCCCCCCAAGCGCTCAGTTCCCTGCTTGAGTGGAATCTCAATCACGAACTCTGCTCCCTGTCCAGGAGCGGAAATACAAGTCAGCCTACCATGATGTTTTTCTACTACAATCTGGTAGCTAATAGCCAATCCCAAACCAGTGCCAGAGCCAACACGTTTTGTAGTAAAGAAAGGGTCAAAAATCTTCTGGCTTACTTCCTCTGTCATCCCCGCTCCATTGTCGGCAATCCGAATCTCTACTTGGTTAGTATTTATGAGTCTGGTACGAATACGAACTTGTGATTTTTTATTGTGGATTGATGCTATACGAGAAGTCACTAATGATTCCTCTATAGCATCAATTGCATTGCTGAGTATATTCATAAATGCTTGGTTCAGGAAGCCGGCGTAACATTCTATTTCAGGGATCTGACCATACTCTTTAATAATTTCAATTCCAGGATGGTCGGGCTTAGCTTTTAGCTGATTTTGCAACAGTAGCAGAGTGCTATCTAGCCCTTCATGGATATCTACTCGTTTCATTCCGGCCTCATCCAATCGCGAGAAATTCCGCAGCGACAAGACAATCTGGCGGATGCGTTCTGCCCCTTGCTGCATCGAATCAAGCAGTCTAGGAAAATCGGAAGTTAAGAATTCCAGATCGATACTTTCTGCAAAATTCAGAATTTCAGGAGTTGCATTAGGCAATTGATCCTGATAGAGATTCAGCAACCCCAGCAAGTCATGAAAATAGTCACTAGCAGGGGTAAGATTGCCGTATATAAAGTTAATTGGGTTGTTAATTTCGTGAGCGATACCAGCAACCATTTGCCCCAGGCTTGACATTTTTTCAGTTTGAATTAGCTGAGTCTGTGTCGCTTGCAATTCTTTTAGTGTAAGTTCAAGTTGAATTGCTTGTTCTCTCAGCAGGCTATTTTTTTGTTTTAACTGCTGAGTCCTCTCTTCTACTTTTTGTTCAAGCGTTTGGTTGTAATCCTCTAATTGTTCATTAGCTGTTGTCAAGTTTTGAGTAACGGTTTCCAATCTCCCATAGAGCATCGCATTTTTAAGGGATATAGCTATCTGTGAAGAAAGTATTTTTAATAATTCCAGCCTCTCCATTGTAAAGGCACCAGTTGTTATATTATTTTCCAAATAAAGAATACCAATCATCTTGCCTTGATTAATAATAGGCATAGATAAGATTGACTTGGGTTGGGTTTTTATGATGTAAGGATCGTTTATGAATCTTTGTGAAACTGCTGCATCATTTAAAACCACATTTGCTTTAGTTATTCCTACATAATTAATTATGGTAATGGGCAGATTCTCACTGTTTTCTACGGGTGATTCTGAACACAATACAACCACATCTCTCTCCACAACACCTGTAGCTTCTATAACTAACTTTCCATCTTTTTCTAAGATCAGGCACCCTGTTGTAGCTCCTGCATTTTCCATCACAATTTTAAGTAACTTATCTAGCAACTTATCAAGAACTATTTCTTCAGCCAAGGCTAGATATGCTTTGTTAACAGTGGACAAATCCAAAACCGCCGAATTTCCTCCAATGGTCGATGTTGTTGTTCTATTAATCTCTATGCCTCTGGATTCTCGCATCAGCATCTCGGAAAATACCAAAGGATATCTAGACTCTAAATCTTTAACTTTATTTTTAGCTCCCCAACGAATATACCCGTAGTAAGCTTGTGTCAGATAGATGCGAGCAAACTTGTCTCTGCCTAGGGAGAAATAAAACTCGGCTGCTAGTTCAGATGCTAGTGCTTCTTCCTGAATGTATCCTTGTTCTTGAGCTCCCGTTATAGCCAGGTCATAATATTCCATTGCTTCTGCAATTTGCCCTTGAATGCGTGCTTTCTCAGCCTCTACAAGCTCATATTTATGCTGGAAGTTAGATGGACCATTAAATGCCCATTTCTGCATTTGTTGTTGATTAGCTTCTACAATAGCAAGGTATTCTTTTTGCTCCGAGCTTGAAACTTGTGAATACTGAGCAAGGAGAGCCAGCGAATAGTAAAAGTTGTGAGCAGCAGAAACTACCATGCTCATGACACTAACTGCGTGTTCTGCTGCTAAACTGGCGTTAGCAACAGCATTTTTATGTTCTTTAAATAGATAAAATAGAATCGTTTTGGCGAGATAAGCAATAAATAGCAAAATTCTATTGTTAGTTTCAATTAAAACAGGCAACATTTGTGTTTCATTAAAACTCTTGCCAACCAACTGATATTTTGCCTCAGCTTCATTTTTAAGATTTAGAGTCAGTTGGTGGCATATCTGGATGTAGTAGATAGAATAGTCTTGTTTTAGTTTGAATACTAAATTAAGATATTGTTCTTGCTCTTCTTCTATTATATCTAACCGCTCACCCATCAAAAAGATGCCAGAGCAATAGACAGTAGCATTATAGCCCGCATATTCTATATCTCCAGTTTCCAGTCCACTTTGTAGCCCCTCCCTTAGTGATGTTAATGTGTCCTTAATATGAACCTTCCAGGGTCTGATCACACCATGAAATAAATTGCAGACTTTACATTGAAGTTCTCTAGCATTAAATTGATCCAACAGCTTTAAAGCTAACTGACCTGCATGATATGCTGCATTTATATCCCCACTCATTGAATATATAAAATTTCCATAAAAAGCATAAGCAAAAGCAGCCAGTGATGAATGACCCCGTTCAACACAGAGCTTGGTTTGGGTAAGTACAAGCAGTGGCACAATATCTGGCTTGACTGTGCAAGCAGAAGAAATAACGCTCATAAGTATCCGCAAGGCTGCTAATTGATACGGGTCTGTCATTTCAGGGAAATTTTCTAAGTCTGCGAGGTTTGGCAACTCAACCACAAAACCCCCATCACCCTCATTATTTGACAAGGAAACACCCAGCATATCCAGCACTTGCAACCCAGTATCAATGGCTTTTAACATCTGGTTTTGGGCCATATAAAACTGGATTTGTAACTCGTATACTTTCACTCTTTCGAGTAGGGTGTTAGCTTGTTGCAGAACAACTTCAGCAAGAGTAGCTGACTTTTCGTAATTGGTATTGAGATATTCTGCTTCCACCGCTTCTACATAGAGTGCTAGAGTCAGATCGTAGTTACTCTGCCAACTGTTTTCTGCTAAGAGTTTTAACCCTACTCTTAATTGCATGACAGCAGCTTCATAAGCTGACGCTGCTTTGGCTTTTCGACCCGCTATTAAATTTAATTGAGCCAGCTTGTATTTTTCTTCTCGATCGGTAATAAATTCTACTCCGATATTTAGCTGATTAACTATATCAAAGACATTTTCTTCTAGTGCCTCTTGAGGTGTATTATTTAATAGTAGTTGACCAATTTTTAGGTGCGTAGCTTTTTGCTCCTCAGAAGGAATCAGAGAATAAGCCGCTTGCTGCACGCGATCGTGCAAAAATTTGTAGGATACTTTGTAAGTATTAATTTCTGATTGGGTTCCTTGACCACTACCCATTACCAATGACTCATTACTATTGAAGAGTAAAGGAAGTTTAGAGGCACTTTCCCCGATGGGTAAAACTAGGGCTTCCTGAAGCCCGCCCCACAAAGCTGATGCCGTTTCTGATATAGATTTTTCACTTACTATTGCTAAAACGTCTAAATTAAACCTGTTGCCAACACAAGCTGCTAACTTTAAAACTTTCTGGGTGTCGGGAGGCAGTTTTTGAATGTTCTTGGCTATGAGTTCGACGACATTATAATCTGCGATCGCAAGACTTTGAATTTGCCCCATATCCCACTGCCATCTGCCCATCCTGAAGTCAAATGTCAACAGTTTTTCTGCGTAAAGGGAGGTGAGCAGTTGAGTTATAAAAAAGGGATTGCCTTGAGTTTTATTGTAAACTAACTCAGCTAATAACTTGCACTTTTCTATTTCATGGTTATTGTTTTTAGCAAGCAAACTTTTTTGCTTAATTTCTCCGTGTTGCTCGTCGGAAAAACAAGTAACAGGGGGGACTGCTGATGAGCAGTTGTCACCCAACGTGTCAGCAACTAATTGATTTACTGTACTAAGTGTCAACGGTTGGAGGATGATCTTATTTATTATGGCTCCGCATGAATAAATACTATCTAAAGTCTGCATTAAAGGATGAGTTGGGCTAACTTCGTTATCTCGATAGGCTCCAATCACCAATAAATATTGGCTATCTCGATCAGTTAGCAGCACATGAATCAATTTCAAAGAAGCTGAATCTGCCCACTGCAAATCATCTAAAAACAAAACTAGCGGATGTGTTTTTTGGGTAAAAGTATGAATAAATTCTTTAAAAGCAAGATTGAAACGGTTTTGGGATTCGCTTGCCCCTAATTGAGAAATTTCAGGCTGTTCGCCAACAATCAATTCCAATTCGGGAATAACGTCAATTATAACTCTAGTATTTGGACCTAAATCCTTTAAAATCTTCTGTCTCCAAAAGTTAACTTTTTCAGAGCTTTCTGTTAATACTTGGCGAATTAGTTCTTGAAAAGCTTGAATTAACGCTCCATAGGGAATATTCCGTTTAAATTGGTCAAACTTACCTGCGATAAAATAACCCCTTGCTCCGACAATGGGTTTGTGGATTTCATAAACTAAGCAAGATTTACCTATTCCTGAGTAACCGGAAACTAGCACGACCTCGGCTGTTCCAGCGCTAACTCTATCAAAAGCATCCATTAGAGTGGCTACTTGTGTTTCTCGTCCGTACAGTTTTTGTGGGATCAGAAATTGACCGGACTTATCACGCTCACCCGGAATGAAGTTAGAATTTTTGCCAGTTTGTTGTAATTGATTTAGACATTCTTCTAGATCCGCTTTCAGACCATAACCACTTTGATATCTATCTTCAGCAGTTTTGGCTAATAATTTCATCACTATGTTACAAATTGCTTTGATAATCTTACCATTTTGAATTTTAGATGTGGGATTATCGCTCGTAAATTCTAGTCTGCTGTTTTGCTCTTTTGCCATAATTTCCCAGAGTGGGATCGGCTGTTTCGCGATGTGGCAGTGAACTAACTCCATCGGATCTGTAGCCTTAAATGGTAATTCACCGCACAGCATTTCATAGAATGTAATACCTAAAGAGTAGAAGTCTGTCCGATAGTCAATTGAGCGATTCATCCGCCCTGTTTGCTCTGGCGAGATATAGGCGATTGTGCCTTCTAGTAAAGTGGGATGGCTGAGTGTTTGGGTTTCTCTAGACAAGCGCGTGGCAATGCTAAAGTCAGTAATTTTTACTTCTAACGTAGCAGGAGTGATGATGATATTTGTCGGCTTAATATCTTTATGAATAATTTTGTTATCATGCAACTTACCCAGAGTATCTGCTAACTGAATTGCAATTTTTAAGAACTCTTTGAGTTCAAGTTTGCGACCATTCAAAAAGTTTTTGAGGGCTTCTCCTTTTGAATCTTCCAATATCAGTGCTAGACCATGATGATGATTTTCCAATCCATAGGGCTTGACAATACCTTCTAAATTGAGATGTCGGGAGATTTCATATTCATGTCTCAATTGCATAATCTCTTCGAGAGTAGGATATTCTGCGATCAGGGCTTTGATAATCACAGCAATCTGATCTTCCCTCCTCTCTGCGCGATAAACTACTGTATTTAAACCTTCACTAATTTTTTCTATTAGTTTGTAATTTGCCTTGATATTCATAAATATTGTATCTCTGTTAACAGTATTTGATGCTGTGCAAAAGTAAATAGTGGGGGCAGTTTGGCTAAATATTGTTTTGTTTCTTTAATTAATATTGAAACTAGAAAAAAGTATTTTTTCGTTAAGTATCTTAAAAAAGTCTGAATTTTTGTAAAACATATTACCCTTTTTATTTAAGTTTTATATTTTTGATGATAACACATCCCCCAGCTAAGTAGATAGGCGCAAAACAATATAAATGGTCTGTGGGGCGGGTTTAGCCCGTAATCATTGCTAGGAGAGATTTTGCCCTTTTAAAACCCGCCCCGCCCACCTTCGTTTACAGCGGTTTTCAACCGTATTAGGTACAGTAACTACAATGAGTGAAGCAATTTTGGATAGCTTTGAGAGCGATCGAGTCGAATCCGTCCACAAGTGCTGACACTCAGGTGTAATTACTTACGTGCACCAACCCAACGTAGATATTTTTTGAGGTGAAACTCTTCTGCTTTTAATCGGATTTAAATCGGGAGAAAAAGGAGACAGGTAAATAATTCGCTTCTCCTACGGATTCAATCAATCCACCCTTCGGAGTACCCCAGTATATTTCTCGTTAACGTAGGTTTGGAGCGATTGCTGAGAAATCAGGATCGCACGAGCAATCCCGGCAAGTGAAATACGTTCTAACAACAATCGATCAATTAGTTCTCGTGTCTCCTGCTCAATCACCTTATGAATGCGGATGTTCCTACGAATGGCCGATCGCACTTAACACACTTAAACCGCTGTTTACTGTTGTGAATGCGACCGTTTTTGACTGTCTGGCAAGAAGAACAGTTAGGACAAAGAGGCATTGTCATGGATAGATTAGCAAGAACTACTGCTAATCTAGCATCATTACTTCTAGGGGACTACCGGAAAAACCTTGTCTTTTTCCTAATCGCTAGAAAAGCACATCAGTGCCATGTGCTATTTTGTACATAGCACTGATGTATTATTACTTATTTAGCACTACTAAGGTAGTTTATAACTGCTCGATCGCACAATCAACTCACCTTGACTGGGGTCGCGGCTGAAAATAAAAGCTCCTTCTTGAGTTTCGCCGCTTGACAAAAAATCAATTTGCTGATCGCCTGATTCCAAGACTTCGCCGTTGACGCGAAGTTCTGCAATAATTTGCACTAATTCGGCTGTTTCGCCTCCAGTGTTTGTCACTGTAAACGGTACGTAAAATTGGCCTTGAGTTTCGCGAATAGGCGTGTTCCGAGTGACAGAAATAATCGGAGGTTCCTGCTTTTTAGTCACCCAGTTGTAGAGTACGAGCCCGGTGAGGGTAAAAAGGATTAAGCAGGCGATCGCAAATGTCACCCATTCAGCAGGAGTTCTTTTTTTTTGCTGTTCGTTATTACTTTCACTCATACCGCCAACCTCCCCGCTGCGCCGCCAACAGCCGCCGGCAATCCCAATACTAACGTATAGTTCAACCAAATCGACCACGGGTCGTCAAAACTGAGTTTGTGGAAGAAAAACATCATAAATGCAGAAGCCGCCAGCGACACTAAATACGCCATGACAGTTTCGCTGAGGGGACGCTGAAAAATCCCTTGCTGTTGCTGCCGTTTGGCTTGATAAGTAAAGCCTGCTACAAATACAATACCGTAAGAAATGAGCAGCGAAGCGGCGATAATTGCTAATTGCCAAGGCGGCGAAATCGCTGCCGCTAGCATGGGAATTTCGTCAGTTGGGGCTATATTGAAAGCAATTATCATTGCGCCGATTAAAGTAGCGCCAATATCTGCTAAAGTTGGATTAATGGTAGGTTCCTTTTCGCTGTCTGAACTTTGATAGCGATCGCCGCTCAAGAAACCCCTTGCCAGGGCCACTCCCAAGGCAAACGGCAGCCCTTCAAAGATGATTTTACCCAAAGTTTCTTGCAGCGGAGTCTCCGGCGTAATTTCCCTGAGCAAAAACAGGATAAAAGCCGCACAAACAATGCCGATAGCGATTGCTTCTACGCTATCGATTGCAGCTTCTAGCCAGCGGATGCCTTTAGTTTTGCGAAAACCTTCAGTGCGAGTCAGCAAGAAAACGGCGATACAAGTAGTTGCGATCGCGATCGACATTTCCGCTGGTTTAGTATGCGAACCGATCCACCAAACCTCCATCGTATAAAGCAGCGGAATGCCGAATAAAAAGCCGCCCGATGCGCCTCTAATGATGTCGTTTAGTTCATTTAACCACTGATTTTTGCGTCTTTTTGATTTGTTCATGTTTCAGCTAAAAGGCGAATTGAAAAATTGAAAAATTCTGGAAATCGATAATTTGACATATTTCAAGTGTTATGATAGATGGCATCTCCACTCAAATTTGCGCATCAGCCCTTAAAAATTCCTCTCTAGAAATTACCGCCTGAGTACAAATTGCTCTCAGTGTCCCTGATTTTCTTTGATGGTGGTTAGGCATTACTAACGGAGTCTCAGTGCCATCCTGATTCTCTCACACCATGACAATATGTTCGCCTTTTCTAATAATCCGAAAACCCAACAACTGAAATGTTCTGATACCAATTTACTATGAAGTTGCACTTAATATAGCTTCAAGGATATAGTCCCAACCACAGAGGGATAAAACTTCTTC